>NZ_JAHZMK010000020.1:2143-2564 GCF_020387775.1 Photorhabdus antumapuensis | reverse complement strand
GGTACCGCCACGGTTATTCAGCGTGTGGGTATTCAGCCGCCATTCACCGCTGCCGGTTTGGTTAATTTTCCCCTGCTGGTTAGAGATATCCGGCGTCGTGAGGTGGATTTCCCGCGCCACTAACTGGCCGCCGTCGTTGTTGAACTGGCCGGGGGTTTTCGCGCTAAAACGGTCGGCGTTGACCGTGGCGCGAGCGGTACTTATCCCGTGTTGACTGGCATTCAATTGAATCTGACTGGCGGCGGTCTGGCTGTCGCTCAGGTCAATTTGCTGACTGTGGACGGCCAGCGTATCGGTTGCCAGATTTTTCCCGCTGGCCTGAACGTGCTGCGCGGTCAGGGTCAATGAGCCGGGGCGGGTGGTGTTGCCCTTATCATCCAGTCCGGCGGCCCAGACGCTGTCATGGCTGCTGTGTATCGTG
>NZ_JAHZMK010000020.1:0-1952 GCF_020387775.1 Photorhabdus antumapuensis | reverse complement strand
CACATCCAACGCAAACTCCGGGTGCTTCTCATTGTCTGTCGATTTTTTCTCAATCTGTTGATGCGCCACATCCACAATATTGCGCCCGGTAGTCACTTTCAGGTCTTGCGCATGTAATTTGGCGTTAATCGCCACCGAACGGGCGATAATATCGGTGTAACTTTGCCGGGTGCTGTCCATGCCGTGCCCGTCAATCCGCACTTCCCCCTGATTGACATCAAACCCTTTCAACCGACCCCGTTCCATCAGGGCTTGCCCGGTGGTGAGCGTGGTGCGGTGCGCATTAATAAAACCGCAACCGTTACAGGTGATCCCCGAAGGGTTGGCAATAATCACCTCGGCTTTATGCCCGGCCACTTCAATCCAGCCATTGAGGTGACTGCGGTCATGGCTGTTGACTTCGTTGAGGATAACGCTGGCGTCCCCTTTGGCTAACCACGGATTGCCCGCCACCATGCCGCCGAGTTGGGTCTGCGTGGCCTGATGGCTGTTATTGAGGATAACCCCTTGTTTATCCACATCAAACTGGCGGTAGCTGTTGTGGGAAACGCCGTCGGCGCCGGGCGTCTGAATATTAACCTGCGGCGTGCCGTTGGCGCTGTGAATGACGGTCGGTTGCTGACGCCCCGGCGCCTGTCCGTCGGCTACAATCGCCGCCTGTGCGGTGAGTGAAATCCCGCCAAGCGCTAACAAGAGACTGAATCGTAACGCGGTGAACCGGCAACGACACGACAGCAGAGATGGCCGACGAGCGCGGCGTCCCGTTCGTCCGCGTCCGGCACGCGCTATCTCGGCCACCACCATCCACAGCTGGCGGGCCTGATTAAAGATAATACGATACAACTGCTTGTTCATGATTTGCTCCACTCACACGCTACCCACTGGCAGCCGGGTTATTTAAATTAATACTGCCAATACAGGTTGAATCCGGCCGTGACCGGGGAGGTTTGGAAACCGGCGGGTTTGGACAGCGGGACGCCGACAAACAGGTCGTAGCTCACCCCTTTCAGGCTGCCTCGCCACCCCAGGGCACTCCCCGCCAGGTGTTTTCCAAGCAGCGCGTCACTGCCCCGTCCGCCCACTTCGCCATAGTCGATCCCCAGATACAGCGACTGCCCCCGCAGCGGGGTTTGCCAGTCCAGTTCGTTACGGCTGTACCAGCCCCGATCAGCGGATAAGGTCAACTCGCCATCAAAGCCGCGCACCGTCCAGCGGCCGCCAATTGAAAAGCGATCCTGGGGCGTCAATGGGCTGGCGCTTATCTGGCGCAAATACTGGGTTTGATAAGAAAAGGGCTGATTAAACAGCGTTAACGGTCCGGCCAGCGTCGCCGAGAATTGGGTGATTTTGGGTAAAGCCGTCCCTTCATTGCGGTACTCTTCCGGCGCCGGTTGTGCGCCAAACCAGCGCATGCCCTGTTGGTAAGTCACCTTGGTATCGAGAGTGGCGTTGCCGATAGTGTGATGATGAGACAGCCCCAGCTTCCAGCCTGCGGTTTCCCGGCGCTGAACATCGATTTCAGTGTTGTCAATAAAATTACGGGACGCCCGGCGATAAATTTCACTGTTGAGCAGGGTTTTCTGGTCGGCGTTACGATGCAGCACCCGACTAAGCTGGACCGCCAGATTTTGGCTTTTGCCCCGGTATTGAATCGCCTGATTCAGTCCGGCGATTGTCTGCATGTAATCGTAGTGACTGGCGGTCACGCTCGCCATCCAGTATCCAAATGGCAGCGAATAATAGAGCGTGTCGTTTTGGCTGCCTTTCCCGGCAGACGCGTGAATATCGCGCCCACCGGAGAGATAGAACAGGTCGCTTAACGCCAGCGGGTTATCCAGAAAAAAGGTGAGTCCGCCCTGATAACGGCCGGTGCTTTTGGACCCGGTATCATCCAGATACGTGGCGACTCGCCAGTGCCGTGACTGACGCCAGTCCAGCACAATATCACTCTC
>NZ_JAHZMK010000002.1:1136-1256 GCF_020387775.1 Photorhabdus antumapuensis | reverse complement strand
GATGGCATCGTGTACGCCGTATTTGTTGTGGCGGGAAGTGTCCACCTGTGACCAGTCATAGCGGGCGGTCTGGCCGCTCAATACCGCATCGTGATGTGGCGATTTTTCCGTTTCGACGAC
>NZ_JAHZMK010000002.1:0-1083 GCF_020387775.1 Photorhabdus antumapuensis | reverse complement strand
GGTCGGCCTGAATTTTCAGGTTTTTCCCCGCCTCAATTGTCGCGGCGTGGTTATTGAGCTCACGGGTCTGACCGGTGGCTGTCAGGCTGTTGTCCAACCGGCCGCCAATGTACATATCGCCCACGCTGTAAATCTGGGCATGGTGACTGTTATTCAGTGTTTCGGTACCGATATTCAGCCTGTCACGCGCGGCAATCACGGCGGCTTTGCCGTCCCGTGCGCTGTTATTCAGGGTGCCTGTCTGGAGGGCGAGTTGGTCACCGTAAAGGCGCCCGGTGCCGGTATTGTTCAGGGTGTTGGCTGTGAGATGGGTTAAACCGCCGTCAATCAATCCGGTGTTATTCAGCGTATCGTGAACGTGGATTTGTGTTTGCCCGGCGCTGATTTCACCGGCGGCGCTGTTGGTAAGATTTTGCGCACCAAGATGCAGCGCCCGACCGGCTTTCATCTGGCGGTCATTGAGAATATTGCCGGTGGTTTTCAGGGTCAGATTGCCATTGGCCGCCGTGTTGCCGGTATGGTGAAAATCCCCGGTTAAGGTAACAGCCATATCGCCCTGCGATAACAGCTGGCCGTCACCGCTGAGGGCCCCGGCGTTAATATCCACCTGCTTCCCGGCAATTAAGGTACCCTGTTGGTTGTTAATCCTCAGATGCGATTGCTGAGCCTCGCTGTTGATGGTGAGCTGTTTGCCCGCAGAGACCAGCCCCTGGATATTATTCAAGCTCTGGCTGATGTTTGCTTGCAGGTGGTCGGCCGCTCGTAAAGTCCCCTGATTGTTGTCCACTTGTTGGGCGTTGACCGTCAGGTTTTGCGCTTCCAGTCCTTTATCTGCCTGCGCCGTGTCACGATTAATCAGGTGAGCGGTGTTCAGGCTGAGTTGCGCGCCACCACGGATAAGGCCGCCGGTGTTATCGGTTTGGGTTTCAACATTAAGAGTGGTGTCGCCTACCGCCTGCACTTGCCCGTGACGATTATCGAGCCGCTGGGTTTTCAGGTTGAACGTACCGGCCGACAACAATTTGCCGTCCCGGTTATCGGTCTGCGCCTGTCGGGTGTCGATAACCAACTGGCCGCCTTGCA
>NZ_JAHZMK010000019.1:0-26558 GCF_020387775.1 Photorhabdus antumapuensis | reverse complement strand
TTAATATTAATCATTTAATAACCAATGCTGATAATTTCAAATTAATTTCACTTTTTGTATTAATTATGTGATGCAAATCACATTTATGATGTTTTATTTCAGGATTAAATCACTGGAAAAGTGATGCCTGTCGTAAATTAGTGATGAGATATTATCTTTTTTGATTAGGTTAGATGATGGCTTTTAGCTCAGTTGGCAAAACTGGCGCTATGCTATTGCGGATTAGGAGATAACCATCAGGCAGCAGGTGGTCGTAATTAACTCACAGATTGGAAAAAATCATGAATCCTAAGGAGACAAAGATCTCCAGTAAGGATTTATCCATGCCAATCTCGGCATCAGAAGTCGCAAAAGCCGCCGTGAAAGTGTTATACGGGTTAAAACAAAAGGTTAGGCTATCACATTCGATAACAGTTTGGCGTTTCAAAGCATGAACTCATCAGTGAAAAATTAGAGGCACAAATTTACTTTTCTCACCATTACCCACCCTGGGAAAGGGGGATCAATGAAAATATCAATGGATTAATCAGGCAATACTTTCCAAAGGAACCGATTTTAATGAAGTCTCTGAGCAGGAAATAAATTTTGTGGTAAAACACCCAATGAATTATTTAAAGGAATACGGATATGTTTACTTCCAGAGTGATGATGTTGCACTTATTATGTGAATATATCCTACACTATTAATAAGGTCATTCAAACTTACTCGTCCATAAAAACCTACTTTTTATTTTAAGAAAAATAACTTTCTCACTAAAGCGATTATAAATTAATTTTAAAATCACATTCAGTAATAATCAGTATAGATAACCCAGTTACTCTCTAACAGAACAATGGACTAAGAAATAATAATAATTTGAAATACCCGAATATAGTTATACTGAGGAGGAAATTAACCAAAGAGGAGAATGAAAATGTCCATATCCCTTGAGTATTTTCAATCTGCAAAATTTGACGGTAATTTATATCTTAAATGTCACGGTGAAATTAGTAGCGATACAGAAATAAAATACACCGTAACCAATTCAAATACAAAAGAGATATATGAATGTTATAGTGAAGATAATCAACTCATCTGTTTGACTTCACTTAAACCCGCAAATTATACAATAGAAATTACCTTTAAAAAAGATGGTAAAAAAATTGCCGAACTTACACCAGAAGATATAGAAATAAAAGAATCAGACTTTTTGTTTGATATCGATAAAAAAATCGATGAGATAGATAAAGACAAAACGGATAATATCAACATTAACCATATACCACCGAAAAAAACACCCAGCAACACTATCTCTTTAAAAGGAAATAATGATATCCCAAATAAGAATTTAAAGTATAATCTTGAGATTATGTTTTCCCCAGATGGATTAAAACAATTTGAAATAGAAAAAGATAATTTATTACCTATCTTTAATTCATATAAAAACGCAATAGAGATAAAACCGGTTTTTAATCAAGAAGATTTAGATAAGAAAACCTGGAAAACACCAGAATTCAGTAAATTAATTTACCTCTACAAGATAGATGCTGATATTAATCATGCTGATTTAGTCAAGTTAGCTAACGAACTGGAGAAACTGGATTATGTCGAATTTTGCTCTCTTACGCCGATTTTGAAAGAGCTACCGCCGCCACCTTTACTTCTGTCCGAAGAGGAAACGATAATTCCTGAATTTGATACTACTCATATCGTTACACCCGATTTTTCACATCTACAGGGATATTTAGACGAACACATAGGTATGAATATTAGAAATGCCTGGGATGAAGGTTATAAAGGCAAAGGCGTCACTGTACACCATCTTGATTTTGGCGTTTATAGAAACCATGAAGATTTAGTTGGTAATATTACGGTTATCAACAGCCGCCCAGAAACACAAGATTGTAATCACGGCACCGCAGCCACCGGCTGTATTGCTGCAAAAGATAATAAATTCGGTGTGACAGGTATTGCCCACGAATGTCAATTCCGTTTTTATGACGTCGATGATTTTGATAAAATAATATATAGCTTTTTACCCGGAGATATTATTAGTTTAAATATTCAAACTGTTGCCAATAATAGATATTATCCTTTCACCTATCTCAAATCTAATTGGCAAAAAATAAAAAGTTGTGTTGATGCAGGGGCAACCATTATTTTCGCTTCTGGTAATAGTGGTATTAATCTAGCCTATGACTTCACTTTCCCTAATTATGGCGATCCTGGCGGTATTATGATCGGTGCCTGTACATCAATTAATGGACACAGGTTAGGCTTTTCCAATCATAATCTTCACACCAGTTTAAACTCTTGGGGTGAGAATGTCACAACTACTGGGTATACAAACTTACAGTATCTACCAGGAAATAATAGAAATTATACTCGCAGTTATAATGGTACATCCAGTGCTACACCTTTAGTCGCAGGTGCATTAGCGCTTATTCAGTCCTATGCTAAATCAAAATACCATAAATATTTTAATTGCACTCAAATAGCAACACTGGTTAAAAGTAGCGGTTTTGCAATAGGAGAGCCACAAGGAATCGGCACGCGACCAAATATTGCAAATGCCTTCAAATTAGTTGATCATCTACTTTCTTAATTAAAGTTAATGATTTCAGATTAAAGCAGTAATGCTTTATCAAGGCCACCCGTTATTCTACGGATGGCCTTATACAACTAAATAATTAATGCAGTTTTAATCGTGGACGAATTACACGGTTAATGCCACCAACAAGCATCATCAAACCAGTTTTAATATAACCATGTAAAGCTACCTGATGCATACGATATAAAGAGATATAGACAGCACGGGCTACACGTCCTTCTATCATCATTGAACCACGCATCAAATTACCCATCAAACTACCTACCGTACTGAATTTAGATAATGATACTAATGAACCATGATCTTTATAGGTATATTCTTTTAACGGCTTGTCATTCAGCAACGCAATAATATTACTGTAACACCGGCTAGCCATTTGATGAGCTGCCTGTGCTCTTGGTGGGACAAAACCCCCCTCTTTCTTTGAACATGACGCACAATCACCAATGGCAAAAATATGATCATCAAGTGTCGTTTGCAGAGTTGGTTTTACCACTAGCTGATTAATCCGGTTAGTTTCAAGACCGGCAATATCTTTCATAAAATCAGGTGCTTTGATACCAGCAGCCCATACCATGAGATCAGCTTTAATCAGCTCACCTTCTTTAGTATTCAACCCGCGTTCATCAGCACTGGTCACCATAGTTTTGGTTAATACATGAACACCAAGTTTTGTGAGTTCCTGATGTGCCGCAGCAGAAATACGTGCCGGCAATGCAGGCAAAATTCGCGCCCCTGCTTCGACTAACGTCACGTTCAACGCTTCTGAATTAAGCCCTTCAAAACCATAACTGTTAAGCTGTTTTACCGCATTGTGCAATTCCGCTGATAACTCAACACCTGTCGCACCACCGCCAACGATAGCAATATTAACCTTATCTTGCTGACCACAGTTTGCAGAATACTTAAGAAACAGATTTAACATTTCATTATGGAAACGGTGAGCCTGGTGTGGGTTATCCAGGAAGATACAGTGCTCTTTCACACCTTGTGTATTAAAATCATTAGATGTACTTCCCAAGGCCATAACTAGAATGTCATAGCTCAATTCACGTTCAGGAACCAGTACTTCGTTATATTCATCCCTGATCTCAGTCAAAGTAATTTTTTTGCTATCACGGTGAATATCAGTCAACGTCCCTAATTGGAAACTGAAATAGTGGTTACGAGCATGAGCCAGATAACTCAACGCATCAACCCCATCGTCAAGGGAGCCTGTTGCCACTTCATGTAATAACGGCTTCCATAAATGACTTTGGTTACGATCCACCAGCACAATTTCTGCTTTCTTTTTGCGACCCAACTTATGCCCCAGACTGGTTGCCAGCTCCAAACCACCAGCACCTCCACCAATGATAACAATTCTTTTCTTTGGTGTTGTCATGACTACTCCACTAAAATGTAAACTAAATGTTATTTAAGGGCAGTAAAATAGTACCTTTAAATAACATTTAGTCTTATATAAATAACTGATGTGATAATTACAGAATATCATGACTGGTTAGTAGGTCATACCAAAATTGAATAACATCAAATTCTTTTGAATAAATAAACATCAATCACAAAATTTGTCAATTTATTTTCAGTTGGTTGGATTCAGTTCTTATTTCTTTCACTTTCCCATTTACACAGTAAATAAAATATGCCCTAAAAAAAAGAGTTCTTAAAGAACCTGATATCAATGAAATTTTAGGAATACGACCATGCTGGACGCATAAAAAAGAAGGCGCTTTCCCGCATAAATAATCACCAATATAAGGTAATCTCTCTTGCAATAGAACAAACACCTGAAAATGGACAATACGAGTAAAAAATACTTAAAAGCTATATATGCTAAACAGTGCACATCAAGTTCAATCAACGAGAGTGCATATTTCCATCACACAGCATCCCTGCTCACTCATACTCCTTCTATCCAGCAAGACAAAAAGTACGATGCCCAATAAATTCTCGACTTGGTTTGGCAACAATCTCAATGTCATATCCAAGGCGGTTAAGACATTCCATTAACTTCTTCTCAGACAAGTTGAGAACACTTCCGTTATACAAAGCAGAAACTCGTGGTTGCGATAACCCAATGCGTTTTGCCGCCTCTGTTTGATTGAGCCCCAGTTTTTCAATTATGTTTATGATTTGGATAGCCAGATCAGCTTTGAGCTTCATATCTTCTGCATCAGGTAAATTCAGATCAGCAAAAACGTTACCTGAACTAATTTCAAAATCATTTTCATCATATCTTGCCATTTTTTATATCCTCATAAATCTGTTTAGCTTTATCAAGTCGAAATCTAATAAGATCGACATCAACTTTAGGCGTGGAAATTCCTTTTTTTGATTTCTTCTGGAAACAATGTAGGACAAATACTATGTTTTCAAACTTTACAGTGTAAATTGCACGATAAGTATTCCCATCATAATTCTCCACAACCTCTAAAACCCCTGTACCATGAAAGCCTGAAAGGGGTTTTACATTGGGATGAGCCATACCCATTTGCGCAAAGTGCAAAGCATAACCAATCGTTTTAACAACTTCCTCCGGTTGAGCCAACAGATCTTTCTTACTACTGCCAACCCAAACTAATGATTTTACTTTCCCGCTATGCATTGCTCCAACCATCTCTAGATTCGATGCAGCAATTATTACAAAACTGGTATAAAAAACCATAAAAAAACACCCATAAAATGAGGTTTATCGCACTTTAATAAAAAACTGCTTTAATTTTCAAAAAGAACTACTAGTTAATACCAATGATCATAAGTTTTATGTTTTGTTTAAAAGAATTAATATGATCATCAACATAAATTCGAAGAAATCCGTTGTTTTTAACCAAAATTTATTACCGCACACAATCTTGCCATTGTTCATGCAAAGCCGTTAGTGCTTTATTAGCCTGCTGCCAACGCTTTGAATTCTTTAACTCATTCAGACTATACTGACCACCTTGATGATACAATTTTGATAATTTCTCCACTTTGGTCAACGGCAGATTATCAAGCACGCTCACCGCCCCATCACGGTTATTACATATCAAAATCATGTCACAACCGGCATTCAGTGCAGTCTGTCCGCGTTCAATGCAACTTCCCATCATCGCCGCCCCTTCCATAGAGAGATCATCGGAAAATATCACACCATCAAAGCCCAATTGCTGACGCAGCACTGATTTTAACCAATATGATGATCCGCTGGCGGGATGCTCATCTACCTGAGAATAGATCACATGAGCCGGCATAATCGCATCCAATAAATCACGCTGGATAAAATCACGGAAAATAGACATGTCATGACGACAAATCGCTTCTAACGGGCGATCATCACGGGGAGTTTCTTTATGAGAATCAGCATTAACAGCACCATGCCCCGGAAAATGTTTACCCGTCGATTTCATGCCAGCAGAGTACATACCTTTAATAAAGTGCTCCGCCATTATCTTGGCCTGTTCGGGGTCTTCATGGAATGAACGTTCACCAATAGCCACACACTGGTGACCTAAATCCAAAACCGGCGCAAAGCTGATATCGATATCCATAGCAATCATTTCAGACGCCATCAACCAGCCCGCCTCTTGCGCCAATTGAGTGCCATTGAGATTGTCACTCAATCCAGCAAAAGATTGAGCCGCCGGTAAACAAGTGAAACCTTCTCGGAAACGCTGAACTCTGCCGCCTTCTTGATCAACAGCAATCACAAGACGATGGCGGGAAGCCTTACGAATTTGACGTACTAATTCACGTAATTGCTCAGCATCATAAAAATTACGAGTAAATAGAATTAATCCGCCCACTAATGGATGTTGCAAAATTTCCTTTTCTTCATTATCCAATTCATAACCGACAACATCTAAGATGACTGGACCCATAACATTCCTCACTTATACCCTTCATCTTTCAAGCTGCCGCTTTGTTGCTACTTTCACTCACCCCAGTCACATCGTTATCTATGCTCCTGGGGATTCGTTCACTTGCCGCCGCGCTGCAACTCGAAATCTATTAGGTATATATTCATATACTGCCATTAATGCAGTGTGACAAAGATTTAAAACGTTAGACCAAAAGAGAGACGTAATGGTTGCGCTAATTCTAAAAAGTGTCGATCACCACTCTGTTTCCAGCGCACTTCAAACCACATCAAAAGCATATAATCAACCCAAGGCTGCCAACGTTTAATCTGACGCTCTAATCGTGTCCGATCCAAGTATCCTGATGGCTGACAACAATAGTCGTTCAAAAAATCCTGCTGCTGCGGTTCATCCCAATAATTAGTGCGAAATAGCGTCGCTAACGCAAATCCAATATCGGTATCAGTTGCATATTCCCAATCAATGAGTTTCAGCCCCTGAGAAGTATTAAGCAAATTATCGCCATGCACATCCATATGAGCGGGTGATAATTTTAATATTGAAGGCACCGGAGACGACATAAAATGTTTATGCAACCGCAACCAGCGGGGAGTAAGACGCGCTTTATCAATTTGCAGCCAATGGCTTTCTAGCTGATGCCTCAGTTGAAGTTGGTAACCAAACAGAGGCTGGTGATGCAAAATAGCCAATAATGCCGCCAGTTTTTGCAAAAACTCAGGCTGAGAAAACTCATTTTGCCCAATAACATGACCGGGCAACCACTCCAACAACAGCCAGTAAGGAGCCATTGCTAAGACTTGCGGAGCAATTTTTACCTGACTGAGATGGCGCAAAATGGCGCTTTCACGCTGACGATTAACGCCAAGCTGTTTCCCCTGCCGCCACTGCCTGCGGCCGACAACATGATATTCACCATTGGTGGCATAATAGCTCTCATTTGTCAGACCACTTAGCGGTCTTATCTTCCAATCGCTTACTGCGGTATGCGGCCATTGCCTGCACAATGCCTGCAACAAACAATCATGATTATTTAACGTCACCGTGCCCTGACCAAAGAATCTCACCTGTCTGTACCAACATCAGTTGCATAACGATATCACGCTTATCACTGTTACCTGAAACGATAGAATAAAGAACATAATCCGCATTCAAATAACGAGCCAGACCAATCGCTTTACTACGCAACCCTAAACTATCTTCTTCAGATAAGCCCAGAGATTGACGGGCATTTTGCACCTGATTTTGTGGTACTAATTCAAAAACATGCTCGCTACTGACAGCTTGACGCAAAGCATCGGTTGCTTGCATAGTTTGTAATGCGCCGTTAGTATTGTTTTTCACTGTATCAACTAATAGTAACTTCCCGTTTTCCAACCCATGAGCCTTAACGAGTTGCTCCAATAATGGTTGCACAGTACTTTCCCAATCAATCGCGCGCATTTTAGGAGGCTCTGGTACCTTTTCAGATGGCAGAGTCGGTTCCGGCGGCGTCACTGGTACAACCGGCGTCGGAGGTTCGGGCTGCTCCGGGGGTAAAGATGGACAACCCGCCAAGAACATAACCGATAGCGCTACAAAAAAAATTCTTTTCATCAACCTATTCCAATTATAGAGCTTTAAAAAACAGATAAGTTTTTGCTGTGACACCAGCAATATATTATCGGTCCAATTCCCATGATAAATTTGCAGCATTTATTAAAAAATCGAGATATTCGGAGCTATCTTAGGATAAATAACCCCAAATATCTGCCTACATATGTGAATTTCGGTACTTCACATCATCTTCGTCAGTAATGGTCCTAAATAGCAACCACCAACCAAATGCATATGAATATGGTAAACCTCCTGCCCCGCATGGCGATTACAGTTCATAATCAAACGATATCCATCTTCAGCAATGCCTTCTTGTTCAGCAATTTTTGCTGCAACCGTCATCATTCGTCCTAATGCTGCTTCATGCTCCGGTTTAACATCGTTCACTGTTGGGATCAGGACATTTGGAATAATCAAAATATGAGTCGGTGCCTGTGGAGAAATATCGCGGAATGCAGTGACTAGATCGTCCTGATAAACAATATCAGAAGGTATTTCACGGCGAATAATTTTACTGAAAATAGTTTCTTCTGCCATCACATTTTCCTTTTATTAAAAAAACAACAGATATATGAGCGCTTACAAACCAAAGATTCAAGTTAATAAATCAAATTTTATCTACATCAACATGAAATAAATCGCAAAAATTCTGTGTGGTCACTTCCGCCAATGCCTCAATACTCACCCCCTTAAGTACAGCCATATATTCCGCAACATCACGCACATAGGCTGGCTGGTTTTCTTTACCACGATGAGGCACAGGTGCAAGATAAGGAGAATCGGTTTCAATCAGAATACGATCCAACGGTACATATCTTGCCGCTTCACGAATCTGCTCCGCATTACGGAAAGTCACAATACCTGAGAATGAAATATAGAAGCCTAAATCCAATAATTCTCTCGCCGTATCTTTATCTTCGGTAAAACAGTGCAAAACACCACCACATTCTCGTGCCTGTTCTTCACGCAATACCTTCAAAGTATCATCACGGGCACTGCGGGTATGCACAATAACAGGCTTGTTGAGTTTGCGTCCTATACGGATATGTTCACGAAACGAGGTTCGCTGTAATTCAGCATTATCCTGTTGATAATAGTAATCCAGCCCAGTTTCACCTAGTGCAACAACTTCATTCCCGGCCGCTAAACGCGCCAACTCATCAAAATCATAACCTTCATCCAGATTAAGTGGATGAATACCACAGGAAAATACGATATTTTCCCGTTCACCAATTAGGGTTTTCATTTGCTGGAAACCAGGTAGCGTCGTCGCTACTGCCAGCATAAATTTAACCTCCCGATCTGCCGCTTTTGCGACAACATCATCTACATTTTTATGTAGCTTTTCATAATCAAGGCAATCGAGATGACAATGCGAATCAACTAACAACATATTTAAACTCGTATACAAAAAGATTTCAGGGTTATGAAGTAAACTGTTTTTCCCAATTGAGCAACTGTTCTGCCAGTAACAATTCCCAATTTACGCCCACGACTGAAAGCAACTGATGACGACAAGACATCCAGTCATCAACGCTTTTCAGTAAAACAGCCATAGTATGCATGGAACTCAATTGATAAATCAGCGTTTGTTGATCCTGATTGATGCAATAACGCTGTAACTGCTGTTGCCACTTCACCGCATCAAATAACAAACTGATAAGCCAATGAAGGCGCTGCGGCGCATTTTCATGATTCAGTTGAGGTAAAAGTGACAAAGCATCACGTTTATCCAAAGCTTGTTTAACAGCCTGGCAAAACTGTTCTCGTATCTGCCATTGCTCCGGTTGCAACAATTGTTCTGCTGCTACAGGTGCTCCCCGAGACAGTTTCAACGCTGTCATTGCATCGACCGAAGAAATTAAAGGCAACTGTTTTTGCAACCAATAAAGGCTACTTTCCATCTCAGGTACCGGCAAAAAATAGTAAAAACAGCGGCTACGTAAAGTGACCAAAAGACTGGACGGCTGCCGACATTCCAGAAGAAAATAGGTATGTTCCGGTGGCTCTTCCAGCGTTTTCAATAATGCATTGGCCGCAGCATCTGTCAGACATTCGGTCAAAGGTAACCAGACAATTTTTACTCCACCTTGCTGAGAACGGCTATAAAGCTTTTCCGTAATCTGCCGTACCGCTTCCACACCAACACTGGTTTTACCCTTCTCCGGTGACATAATATGCCAATCAGGATGAGTTTCTGCCATCATCAGATGACAACTATGACACTTCCCACAACTTTTCATCCCCTGTCTATTCCGACACATCAACCATCGGCTTAATCCATAGATCAACACATCGGCCCCAGTACCTGCATTAGCATGAACCAATAAAGCATGATGGCCTCGTCCTTGCTGATGAAATTCCACCAACTGACGATATGCCTGATTCAGCCACGGATACCAATTCATTAGCCATTTTCCTGCTGCTTCAGCCATTGCCCAAGTACCTGATAAATATCTGCTTGTACTTGCTCTATTGGTTGAGCCGCATCAACGGTCACAATACTCTTATCCTGTGCTGTAAACTCCAGGTAACGACTGCGCGTACGATCAAAAAAATCCATCGACTCTTTTTCAATTCGGTCTAACTCTCCACGTTCACGGGCACGCAGTAAACCAATCTGAGGAGGAAGATCGAGATAAATAGTCAGGTCAGGACGAAAATCACCCAGCACAGTATCACGTAGCGAAGTCATCAAGTTTTTATCAATACCACGTCCTCCCCCTTGATATGCCTGGGAAGAGAGGTCATGACGATCACCCACAACCCATGTACCGCGAGACAAAGCAGGTTTAATCACATTTTCGACTAATTGAACTCTGGCTGCATATAACATTAACACCTCTGCTTTATCCGTCAGAGGTTCACCTTCAACACCTTGTTTAATTAACCCACGTAATTTTTCTGCCAGTGGTGTTCCACCCGGTTCACGGGTAAAAATTAAATTCTGGATACCGTGCTGCTGCAATATTTCAACGACTGTTTTCATCGCTGACGTTTTTCCTGCACCTTCCAGCCCTTCAATAACAATAAATTTACTGTTCATTTGTCTTGTTTTAACCCCTGACGGTAAATATTTACCGCCTTGTGATGCGCAGCCAGATTGGTCGTAAAAGTATGACCACCTTTACCATTCGCCACAAAATAGAGAAATTCGGTTTTTGCCGGGTGTGCAGCCGCTTTTATAGAAGCAAAGCCAGGCATTGCAATCGGTGTAGGTGGCAGGCCATTAATCATATAAGTATTGTAGGACGTCAATGTCGTTAAATCTTTACGAAAAATAGTGCCTGTATATTTTTCACCTAAACCATAAATCACTGTCGGATCAGTTTGAAGTCGCATATTCAACCGTAAACGATTAATAAATACAGAAGCAACTTTTGTCCGCTCGGCCTCAACACCAGTCTCTTTTTCAATAATCGACGCCATAATCAACATTTCATAGGCATTCTTATAGGGCAAATTTTTGTCGCGCGCTTTCCATTCCTCTTCCAGCGTCATTTTCATCCGTCGATATGCTCGTTTCAGCAATGCAACATCGCTTGTACCTGCCGTATAGTGATAGGTATCAGGATAAAGCCACCCTTCCAAGGTATCTGTATCTTTAATATCGAGTATTTCAGCCAATTCCTGAGCATCTTTATTATCCAATTCATGTTTAAGATATTCAGATTGCTGTAGTATTTTCCACCAGTCAGATAAACGGCTACCTTCAACAAAACGGACCGTAAATTGCGCTTCTTTACCACTAGAGAATAATTGCAACATTTCCCGTAAAGTCATTTCTCGTGTTAATTGGTAAGTTCCCGCTTTGAACTCGGCAAGTTTTGGCTCCAACCTTAATAACCAAGGGAAAATATGACTATCTTCAATCAGGTTATCCCGAACCAGTAACGCTTCCAAACCATGACGACCAATACCTGCTGGCAGGGTAAATATTCGATCCTGTTTAATTGTTAGTGTTTGATCCGCAAATTTTTCAACTTTTTCATAGCCAGCATAGAGTAATATTGCTGCCATAATGACAATCAAAGCCAATAGGGCAAAAAGGCGTTTTTTCCATTTCATCAATTAATCTAATCACTTAAACACATTGTTTACTTAAACACACGGTTCACTTAAATACATCATGAATTACAACTTCAAACATTCAGGAAGCAAATATTCATACAGTTCCCTTGACTGATATTTCCATCCGGGCTGATTTTCATAAGCGTGAATTTCTCTGACAGGTATCACTGGCATTAAAGAATTACAGACTATCACCTCATCTGCATCAGCCAATATTTCGGGATAACAGTTTACACAAGAAAAGTGATAATCGCTTTCCGATAATAGCGCGATTATTCTTTCCCGCATCACACCTTCGATACCACAGCCTCGTAAATCAGGAGTATACACATCTTTGCCTTTACGCCAGAAAATGTTTGCAGTACAGCATTCAACCAAAAAACCATCAGTATTAACGACCAGAGCTTCATCAGCATTTGATTTTTCGATAAATGATTTAATCAATATCTGTTCTAAACGGTTAAGGTGTTTAATTCCAGCAAGATAGGGGTTTATTCCCATCGGTACCGGACTGAGCACCATAGATAAACCTTTCTGACACTGTTTCAAATACTTATCGGGATAAGGACTAAGAGACAAGATTTGATTGGGTTGTGTAAAACCCTGAGCACTATAACCACGCCCTCCAGCTCCACGGGAAATAATAACTTTAAGTACACCTTGTTCAGTTGTGGAAGCAATCTGTTTTATATGGTTTTCAAGCTGTTGCCAATCAGGTTGGGGAAGGTATAACCTTTCAACACCTTTCTGTAATCTTCGGATATGCAATGACAGCAAGGCAGCCTGTCCCTGCTCTATTTTTGCTGTTGTAAAACAACCATCCCCGAATTGAACTGAACGATCATTGACAGGTAAATAGTTGCTCCGCTCCCCATTAATCCAATACATATAATTTTGTGCTTAATTACTCAAAAAAGGCATTTCAATGCAATTTATCAACAAGCGGTATCATAGTATATCGCTGACACGAGTGCAAAAATGCCAACAGCTCTTGTCACAAAAAAAGCTCCAATAATTATTAACTATTGGAGCTCTCTATTCTGTCGCTTCCCAGTATTTACAAAATCATACTGAGAAACCCTCAACAACAAGTTTCTGTAATATCAGGCTTTGTCTGTCAATCAGGTTTACACCTTACGGAAAATCAGTGAGCCGTTAGTACCACCGAAGCCGAAAGAGTTACACAATGCATATTCCATCCCCTCTACCTTACGGGACTCATTTGGCACGAAATCCAGACAGCAGTTCTCATCCTGATTTTCCAGATTGATAGTTGGCGGAACAACCTGATCACGCAATGCCATGATAGTGAAAATAGATTCAACCGCCCCCGCAGCACCCAACAAATGACCAGTCATTGATTTAGTAGAACTCACTAAAACATCAGTGCCTTTACCAAACACCGACTCAACTGCATGGGCTTCCGCTAAGTCGCCAGCAGATGTTGAAGTACCGTGAGCATTAATATATCCCACTTGCTTGGTCGTGATACCGGCATCTTTCAACGCATTTTCCATCGCCAGCGCAGCACCTGCACCATTTTCTGGTGGTGACGTCATATGATAAGCATCACTGCTCATGCCAAAGCCAACGATTTCTGCGTAAATTTTCGCACCACGTCTCTTCGCATGTTCATATTCTTCCAGTACCAGGATACCTGCGCCATCCCCCAGAACAAAGCCATCGCGGTCTTTATCCCACGGACGACTTGCACCTTGTGGATTATCGTTACGGGTAGATAAAGCACGGGCAGCACCAAAACCACCAACCCCCAGAGGAGTACTGGCTTTTTCCGCACCACCGGCTAGCATAATGTCAGCATCATTATAGGCAATAATACGGGCAGCATGGCCAATATTATGTACACCTGACGTACATGCTGTGGCGATAGAAATGCTCGGGCCACGCAAGCCGTAAATAATACTCAGATGACCTGCTACCATGTTTACGATCGTAGAAGGTACGAAGAACGGGCTGATCTTACGAGGACCACTCGCCACCAACGCCCCGTGATTTTCTTCAATCAGACCCAAACCACCAATACCAGAACCAATAGCAGCACCAAAACGACTAGCATTGGCTTCTGTTACTTCAATTCCAGAATCTTCAATGGCTTGCACACCTGCTGCAATACCATATTGAATGAAATCATCCATTTTTCGGGCATCCTTGCGCGAAATATTGAAATCTTCATGATTAAAACCTTTAACCAGACCAGCAAACTTAGTTGCATGGTGACTGGTGTCAAAATGGTCAATAAGGCTGATACCACTCTGTCCGGCACAAACAGCTTTCCAAGAAGATTCAGCTGTATTACCGACAGGAGATAACATGCCTAATCCGGTCACAACTACTCGACGCTTAGACACGCTCATCCTCCAGGGAGGGAAATTATTTAGGGCGGAAACATAGGCGGTCGAATGACCGCCTAGGTGTGTTCACTTATTCGCTTTGGTTCTGGACGTAATCAATAGCTGCCTGAACTGTAGTGATCTTTTCTGCTTCTTCATCTGGAATTTCGATATCGAACTCTTCTTCCAGAGCCATTACTAGTTCAACTGTGTCAAGAGAATCAGCGCCCAAGTCATCTACAAAAGAAGCTGAATTAACAACTTCTTCCTCTTTAACACCAAGTTGTTCAACGATGATTTTTTTAACGCGTTCTTCAATAGTGCTCATGCTATTAAATTTCCTATCAAAATTCGCTTTCGCGATGGTTTTCGTAGTTTATAAAATACAGGAAAAGATGCAACCCAATCCCGGCTGGTCGAACCACAAACTTGCTCTATTTTGCGTTATTTGACACAAAAAATGCAACTGGTTCGCTCATTTTTTAGTTCATATACATGCCGCCATTGACATGTAATGTTTCGCCTGTGATGTAAGCCGCTTCATCAGAAGCTAAGAAAGCTACAGCACTAGCAATTTCTTTGACATCCCCAAGCCGCTGAGCGGGGATATCATTCGAAAAGCTCGCCAACTGCTCCTCTGGCAAGGCTTTTAGCATATCAGTTTCAATCAGCCCCGGCGCAACAACGTTAACAGTAATACCACGGGAAATCACTTCGCGAGCCAATGTCTTACTGAAACCAATAATCCCTGCTTTCGCCGCGGCATAACTTGCTTGCCCAGGGTTCCCCATCGATCCAACAACAGAACCAATAGAGATAATACGACCGTAACGTTTTTTTATCATAAAGCGCATTGCCGCTTTTGACATACGGAAAACGGATGAAAGATTAGTGTCAATAACATGCTGCCACTCATCATCCTTTATGCGCATCACCAGGTTATCACCTGTGATACCCGCATTGTTCACTAAAATGTCAAGCCCACCACACTCTGCTCGGATGGTAGACATAAGCTGTTCAATCGATTCCGGATCAGTGACATTCAGTACAAAACCTTTACCTTTTTCACCAAGGTAAGCACTGATGACTTCAGCGCCTTTTTCGCTTGTTGCTGTACCAATGATATAGGCTCCACGCTCTGCTAATAGCTCAGCAATTGCACGGCCAATCCCACGGCTAGCACCTGTTACTAATGCAATCTTTCCATCTAATCTCATATTGCCCTCAATTATTTTCCAATGCAGTTATTAGTGAAGCTGTGTCATTAACTGCTGCTGCGCTTAAGGTATTGACAATTCGTTTAGTTAAACCTGTCAAAACTCTACTTGGCCCTATTTCTAATAGCTGCCCGACACCCTGTCCAGCAATAAATTCAACTGTTTCTGTCCAACGGACAGGGTTATAGAGTTGTCGTACCAGTGCATCACGGATAGCTTCAGCAGATTGTTCTATTTTCACATCAACATTATTTACCACCGGGAACTGAGGATGACTAAATTCAATTCCTTCCAAAACAATTGCCAGCTTATCTGCGGCGGGTTTCATCAGTGCACAATGCGACGGTACACTGACTGCCAAAGGCAGCGCACGTTTCGCACCGGCGGCTTTACATGCATCACCAGCACGCTCTACCGCCTCTTTCTCACCCGCAATAACAACTTGACCAGGTGAGTTAAAGTTAACAGGAGAAACAATTTGCCCCTGAGCTACTTCTTTACAGGCACGATCAATGGATTCATTATCTAAACCAATAATAACATACATTGCACCAGTGCCTTCAGGTACAGCTTCTTGCATCAATTTGCCACGCAGTTCAACAAGTCTAATGGCTTGTTTGAAATCAATGACACCCGCACAAACCAGTGCGGAATATTCACCAAGGCTATGTCCAGCCATCAGTGATGGTGCTTTTCCACCTTTTTCCTGCCAAAGCCGCCAGATAGCAACCGATGCTGCCAACAACGCGGGTTGAGTTTGCCATGTTTTGTTCAGTTCTTCTTCTGGCCCCTGTTGAACCAGTGCCCAGAGATCATATCCCAGTACATCAGACGCTTCAGCGAAAGTTTGCTCGACAACCGGGAACGCTGTAGCCAAATCGGCCAACATACCAAGGTCTTGAGAACCCTGACCAGGAAATACCATTGCAAATTCAGACATAGACATGTTCATCTTCCTGTCAAATTAAAAACGTATCAGTGCTGAACCCCAAGTAAGGCCACCACCAAAAGCCTCAATTAAGATTAACTGACCACGCTTAATCCGGCCATCACGTACTGCTTCATCAAATGCTGTAGGTACCGATGCCGCAGAAGTATTACCGTAACGATCTAGCGTTACCACTACTTTATCCATTGTCATGTTTAATTTTTTAGCTGTCGCTGCGATAATACGCAAATTAGCCTGATGAGGTACCAGCCAATCCAACTCACTATACGGTAAGTTATTTGCTTCTAGAGTTTCATCAACTATGTTAGCCAATTCACGGACTGCAATCTTAAATACTTCATTACCGATCATACTGGCATACGCTGGTTCTTTTAGATTCTGACGCTCCTGATAAGGCAATACCAACAATTTACCATAGCTACCGTTTGCATGAAGGTGAGTTGAAAGAATTCCTGGCTCATTAGAAGCCCCTACCACCATAGCACCTGCACCATCGCCAAACAGGACAAGTGTTCCGCGATCTTCTGGATCAAGTGTTCTGGTAATAGAATCAGAACCAATAACAAGTGCATGTTTTGCCGCACCGGTTCTAATAAATTTATCAGCAATACTCAGTGCATAAACAAAACCAGAACAAGCGGCGGAAATATCAAAAGCCGCAGAATTTTGGGTACCCAACATGTGCTGAATTTGGCACGCAGAACTGGGGAAAGCATGGGTAGATGAAGCTGTTGCAACAATGATTAAATCAATCTGATCTTTATCAATGCCCGACATTTCAATTGCTTTCTTTGCAGCCCGGAACCCCATAACTGCAACAGTTTCATCATCAGTAGCAATACGACGTTCGCGGACACCTGTACGGGTAACAATCCACTCATCAGAAGTATCCACCATTTTTTCTAAATCAGCATTAGTACGCACTTGCGCAGGCAGATAACTACCTGTACCTAAAATTTTTGTATACATGTATGTTCAGTCACTCTTGGGTAATGCTGTTTCCAGGCGTGCAGCAATTCTATCAGGAACCTGCCTTTCAACGGCCTGAACAGCCTGTTCGATTGCGGCTTTAAACGCATGCTCATTAGCCGCCCCATGGCTTTTGATTACAATTCCATATAATCCTAACAGACATGCGCCATTATACTGGTCAGGGTTCAGGTGACCGAAGCGTTTTGTCATCCGTTTTTGCAACCACTTCTTGACTATTTTCAGCAACCAGGAAAATTTTTTCTTTTGTTCATCCGATGATTTGAGCAAGGATAAGATAACTCTAATCGCCCCTTCCATCGTTTTTAACGTCACGTTACCTGCGAAGCCGTCACATACCAACACATCGCTCTTACCTGTCAGTAATTCGTCACCTTCCAGATATCCAATGTAATTTATTGTCGGAATGCGCTTTAAAATAGTGGCGGCTTCGCGGATATTATCCAGCCCTTTACTCTCTTCTGTACCAATATTAAGCAATGCTACCGCAGGATTAACCACACCGACCACTTCCTCTGCCATCACTGAACCCATGATGGCGAATTGCACTAGCATGCGGCTATCGCAATTAACATTGGCGCCTAAATCCAATACGACAGTTTGCCGCTGTTTTAGGTTTGGCAACACGGTCATCAAAGCGGGTCTTTCAATGCCCTCTATCGATTTTAGCATTACTTTAGACAACCCCATCAATACTCCGGTATTCCCTGCACTGACACACGCCTGCGCTTCACCAGATTTCACTAAATCCAATGCAATACGCATTGACGTTCCGCGGCTATTACGAATTGCCTGCGACGGCTTCGCATCGTTAGCTACAACCTGTTCAGCAGGAACCACTTGCAAACGACTAAGCAACTCAGCATCACTGCTTGCAAGCATCGGGGAAATGGTATCGGGGGCGCCGACCAGCAATAATTTAAGTCTAGGGTTAGATGCCAGTGCCTGCAATGCAGCAGGCACCGTAACGCGAGGACCAAAGTCCCCGCTCATGGCATCTAACGCTAAAGTCAGATTAGTCAAGGTATCAACTTGCTAATGACTGGCGGAGATTATTTGTTGATGACTTTGCGGCCACGGTAGTAGCCATCAGCAGTCACATGGTGACGCAGGTGAGTTTCACCAGAAGTTTTATCTACAGATAGTAATGGTGCAGTCAGTGCATCATGAGAACGACGCATACCACGTTTAGAACGAGTTGGTTTATTCTGTTGTACGGCCATTGACCTTACTCCTTAAGTACTTTTCTTTAAGCTGGCTAATACGGCAAATGGGTTTGGTTTTTCAGCCTCTAGAGGTAATTCACCAAACACCATGTCCGCTTCGGACACTTCACAGTGTTCAGAATCATGTACCGGAACCACCGGCAGAGAAAGAATTATTTCATCTTCAATCATTGCCAGCAAATCTATTTCGCCAAATTCGTTAACGTCAATTGGCTCATACTCTTCCGGTAATGCTTCAGCCTGTTCATCATTGACGACCGGGC
The DNA here is from genome assembly GCF_020387775.1 of Photorhabdus antumapuensis. Taxonomy (NCBI): domain Bacteria; kingdom Pseudomonadati; phylum Pseudomonadota; class Gammaproteobacteria; order Enterobacterales; family Morganellaceae; genus Photorhabdus; species Photorhabdus antumapuensis. The sequence goes on along the minus strand of NZ_JAHZMK010000019.1, from coordinate 7,447 downwards.
TAAAACAATATGTTATGTGAACGTGATGGCTGAAATTACCGCCACAACGCTGACATTCAAGCGTAACATCCACATCGGAATGCCCACGCACAACCGCCAGACGTTGGTTATCTATCTGAAACGATAAAACGCTGTCTACATCATTGTCCACGCTAACCACAGATTCCGCGATACGCAAAACTTGCTCAGGTGAATAACTACCTGCGTAGTCTAATCGTTTCTGAGCTGCGCGAAGCGCATCAATGGTCAGGGGTAATTTTACCTTTTGCATAAGGCGCGCATATTATCTTTGTAATGAGATATAGTCAAAGAAAAAGGCCACACATCTGCACCTTTCCGCCAAATATTCGCTTATTAAGCGATACCTAGTTTAAAATGCCTGCAATTATTTCGCCATGTCTTTTGGAAAAATTATGACACAAATCATTTTAGCTTCCACATCAGCTTACCGCCGCATGTTATTGGAAAAACTTCGTTTACCCTTTATATGTGCGGCTCCTAATACTGATGAAACACCTCGAATGAATGAAAATGCAGAACAGCTCGTTATGCGTTTGGCACAAGCCAAGGCACAGGCATTACAAACAAAATATTCTCAGCATTTGATTATTGGTTCTGATCAAGTTTGTGTTATTAATGGCGAAATCACCGGCAAGCCCCATAGTTTTGAAAATGCATTTAAACAATTACGGCAAGCCAGTGGTCATTGCGTCACCTTTTATACCGGCATTTCTCTCTTTAACAGCAAAACAGGTATAACTGATACCCGTTGTGAATTATTCAATGTCTATTTTAGAGAGCTGACTGATGATGAAATCTGGGCTTATTTAACCACGGAAAACCCCCTTAATTGTGCAGGAAGCTTTAAAAGCGAAGGGTTAGGAATCACTTTATTTGAACGACTTGAAGGGAAAGACCCGAATACGCTGATCGGTTTACCATTAATTACATTGACTGAATTATTAATCCGCCAGGGGGTAAACCCACTGACGGCGATAGGTTAATTACTGTGATTCTGACGTAGCGTTTTTATACAATAGCGCAATTGCTCATCCATCGGTGCTTCAAGACGTAATGTCTCCCCCGTCGAGGGATGAGTAAATTTTAGCGCACTGGCATGCAAGAATAGGCGGTTAAGACCCGTATCTGACAATTGCGAATCAAAAACTTTATCCCCATAGCGATCATCAAAAGCGATCGGATGCCCAGCATATTGAGCATGAACACGGATTTGATGAGTCCGACCTGTTACCGGGCTGGCTTTCACTAACGTTGCATTGGCAAAACGCTCTTCTACTTTAAAACGTGTTTCAGAAGGCTTACCTTCATTGCTTACTTTAACAATCCGCTCACCACTTTGCAGGATATTTTTCAGCAATGGAGCCTGAACAACCTTACAATGTGATTGCCATTGTCCTTGAACTAAAGCCAAATAATCTTTCTGCATCTGTTTAAGGCGTAATTGCTCGTGCAAGGCCCGTAAAGCTGAGCGTTTTTTAGCAATTAACAAAATTCCAGAGGTATCACGATCTAAACGATGCACCAATTCGAGGAATTTTGCTGCCGAACGCAATACCCGCAATCCTTCAATAACGCCAAAACTTAAACCACTACCGCCATGAACGGCCGTACCAGAAGGTTTATTGAGCACCAGAATATGGTCATCTTCGTATAAGATACAGTCGTCTAATGCAGCGACTTTATCCAGTTTAGCTGAAACGGGTATCTCTTGCCGTTCTGCAACCCGAACCGGCGGAATTCTGACAACATCCCCCTCAGACAATTTATACTCAGGTTTTATCCTGCCTTTATTTACCCGGACTTCCCCCTTACGCACAATCCGGTAAATCATGCTCTTAGGAACACCCTTCAAACGCGCTAATAAAAAATTATCAACTCGCTGTCCAGCCTCATCGTCATCAATAGTGACAAATTGTACAACTTGATTATTCGTTTTCATGATAGCAATTTTAATTATCACTCAAGCAGAGTGCTACTCATTTTTAAATTATGTGTAAAAATCACGCATACTTTCCGGTTGTTACCTTCCCTACTTTAAGCTAAAGATTAAATATTAACTATTTCTTCCTATTTCATCAGAAAAACAGCTTAAAGACATAAAGTCACCTTGCTATCACCCCAACAGCAATGGAATAATACGTAGCCACCATCAGTTTTTTAATCCTGAATGGCGAAGTTAAACGTTTGTTCTATATTTGATTGCACAAAAACGCAGCAATGGCGTAAGACGTACTGGGAAATCAAATAATTAGCGGGCTACGGGTAGCAGATTACTGGAATTGGATCAAATCAGCTTCATTTATATTTGCAGATTATTCCTAGAAAAAGGTACTGTTTTCTAAGTGAAAATTCAGACCTGCCGAAAATATGCGTCTCTATACAAACGACAACCGGGAGGTTGGCGGATTTGTAAAAGACACGAGACCATCGGTTACCAGTCGCTTATCTATATTTGCCCATAGCTCTATAACTAATGTAAAAAATAATGAGTAAGTTACAATGAAAAGAATGCTAATCAACGCAACTCAGCAAGAAGAGTTGCGTGTTGCTCTGGTTGACGGGCAACGCCTTTATGATTTGGATATCGAAAGCCCAGGACACGAGCAAAAAAAAGCAAATATCTACAAAGGTAAAATCACCCGAATTGAACCTAGTCTGGAAGCTGCTTTTGTTGACTACGGCTCTGAACGGCATGGTTTCCTTCCTATTAAAGAAATCGCCCGCGAATATTTCCCCAATAACTACCATCCTCACGGTCGCCCTAATATCAAAGATGTTTTAAGGGAGGGCCAGGAAGTTATCGTTCAAGTCGATAAAGAAGAACGAGGTAATAAAGGGGCTGCCTTAACCACTTTTATCAGCCTGGCGGGCAGTTATCTGGTACTCATGCCTAATAACCCTCGCGCGGGCGGTATTTCCCGCCGTATCGAAGGAGATGACCGAACAGAACTGAAAGAAGCTTTGGCATCGCTAGAAGTGCCAGAAGGAATGGGACTGATTGTCCGCACTGCGGGCGTCGGTAAGTCCGCAGAAGCACTACAGTGGGATTTATCATTCCGCCTTAAACACTGGGAAGCGATCAAAAAAGCCGCCGAAAACCGCTCTGCGCCATTCTTAATCCATCAAGAGAGTAATGTTATCGTCCGTGCTTTCCGCGACTATTTGCGTCCAGACATAGGTGAAATTTTAATCGACAATCCTAAAGTTCTCGATCTGGCACGCCAGCATATCACCGCGCTTGGCCGTCCAGATTTCACCAGTAAAATCAAGCTGTATAGCGGCGAAGTTCCCCTATTCAGCCATTATCAGATTGAATCACAGATTGAATCTGCGTTTCAGCGTGAAGTTCGCCTGCCATCAGGTGGTGCTGTGGTTATCGATACCACAGAAGCATTAACTGCGATCGATATTAACTCTTCCCGAGCAACACGTGGAGGAGATATCGAAGAGACCGCGTTTAATACCAACCTTGAAGCAGCGGATGAAATTGCCCGTCAATTACGCCTGCGTGACCTTGGTGGTTTGATTGTTATCGATTTTATCGATATGACACCAGTACGTCATCAACGTGAAGTGGAAAACCGCCTACGTGATGCTGTTCGTCAGGATCGTGCTCGTATTCAAATTGGCCGTATTTCCCGCTTTGGTCTACTGGAAATGTCCCGTCAGCGCCTGAGCCCATCACTAGGTGAATCCAGCCACCACGTTTGCCCGCGCTGTAGCGGCACAGGGACTATTCGTGATAATGAATCCCTGTCGCTATCCATTTTGCGTCTGATTGAAGAAGAGGCTCTGAAAGAGAACACGCATCAAGTCCATGCTATTGTTCCAGTACAAATCGCCTCATATCTACTAAACGAAAAACGCCAGGCTGTCAGTGCAATTGAGCGCCGTCAAGGAGATGTTGGCGTGGTGATCGTGCCTAACGATCAAATGCAGACTCCTCACTTCTCTGTTCTACGCGTGCGTAAGGGTGAGGAAATTTCTACCCTGAGTTATCTGCTTCCTCAATTCCATGAAACTGGAACGACAAATCCTCAAGAAGATGTCCAACCTGAACGTAAGCGTCCTGAGCAGCCCGCTATTTCTGCCTTTGCTTTGCCAGCCGATACGCCAGCACAGCAATCATCACACAAAGCAAAAGAGAAAAAGCCTAACCACACTGCTCAGACTATAACAGAACAACCTGGTCTCTTAAGCCGCTTCTTGACTGCTTTGAAAAAAATGTTCAGTACAGAAGCAGAAGAAGAAAAACCGGCACAGAAAAAAGAGAACAAATTATCCGGTCATGACAACCGTCGCTCTTCTGAACGACGCAATCAACGCCGCCAAAATTCACGTAAAGATCGTGATGATAATAATCTGCGTGATGAACAACGTAATAACCGCGATCGTGACGAACAATGGAAAAATCGTAATACTCAACAGAAAAATGGCACTCAAGATAACAACGTGACGATAGATACTGCTGCTCGTGAAACCCAACAGCAACAACGTCGCGAGCAACGTGCGGAACGTCAACGCCGTCGTCAGGAAGAAAAACGCCAGCAGCAACTTGAAACCCAGAAACCAGAAGTCGTTGAAAATGAGGTTGAAGAACGTCTACCGGTTATGCCACGTCGCCAACGTCGTCAGCTTGAACAAAAAATTCGCATCATAGATGAAGTGAAAGAAGTTACAACTGTCGCCTCACTGCCCGTACCTGTTGTTACAGAAGAGCAATTACCAGTACCTGTTGAAATACCCGTAGAAACAGCTCAGCCACAACAATTGACTGAAAATAAAGAGCAACAAGATAATGTTATGCCACGCCGCTCTCGTCGCTCACCTCGTCATTTGCGCGTTAGTGGTCAGCGCCGCCGCCGTTACCGCGATGAGAGAAATCTACTTCAATCACCGGCACCATTATCTATGGCTGTTGCATCACCAGAAATGGCTTCCGGTAAAGTTTGGGTTCGCTATCCGGTGGTTCCGATTTCCATAGAAATTCCTGAGGAAATTTCCATGATCGAACAGCAAGAGCAGCAAAATGGGGTATCGCCAGCAATAGCAGCAGAAACAGTACCTGCAATCATCGTTGTTGCAGAATCTGAACAAACCATCATTGAATCGCCTAAGGTAGCAGGGATGCCAGAAGCTCACCAGAATGGAATCAAATCTGAAACAGGCATTACAGAACAAAATGATATTGTTCTACAGCAAACTGAATCAGTGCAAGAAGAGCGGTCAGTTATTGAACTGGTTGCAATAACACCGATTATCCCTGAATTTGAACAGCAATCTGAAGCAGAAGAAAACATTGTTGTTTCTGAAGAAATTGCAGCAGTGATGATTATTGAAGAGAGTAAAGATGAAATGGTTAAACAACCTGTTGCTATTATAGCCAAATTTCATCATTCTTATGCGCCGATGACCAAAGCGCCAGCCCCTGAGATGATTGAAAAACCTATTATTATCAGCGAATGGCAACGGCCTTTTTCTCATTTTGAAGGGAAAGGGGGAGCTGGAGGCCATTCAGCCACTAATGCAGCTACTTCACCAATGGCCAAACCGCAATTCTTTGAATAAACAACATTGTTTAATATTAGCAGAATGGCTCTTTTTAGGGAGCCATTTTTTTTGCTACTAACCCCACAAAAATACTTACCGTTAATTTTATTCTATCCACATAAGGGTTAGTTTAAACGGTCATTACCGTTACCCTGTTCAATTAATTATCATTCGATTTCTTATTTTAACCAGGAGAATAACCTATGAAACCGTGGCTTATTTTTGGTGCAGGTAGTGGCGTTGGACGTCATCTCGTGACCGTCGCACTGCAACAAAAACGTCCCGTCATTGCCCTTATCCGCAATTCTCAGCAGGCTACTGAACTGAGTGCTTTAGGTGTCAAAGTGATACAAGGTGATGCCTGTAATGCTGAAGATATTGAAAAAACGGTACAACATGTCAGTTCAGAAGCAATCGTCTTTTCTACTATTGGTGGAATTGATTCAGATCTCTTTGGCAATATGACTATCATTGATATTATTGAGAAAGCTGGAATAACACGTATGTTACTCGTTACCTCAATAGGTTGTGGCGAAGGCTGGAAAACCCTGTCACCCAGAGCTAAATCATTGTTTGGCCAATCTGTCAGGCGTAAATCAATGGCAGAAAGCTACCTTCAAACAAGTTCCTTAAATTACACAATTATTCGCCCAGGAGGATTAACAGATAAACCGGGAACAGGCCATTGCCAAAGATATCAGCATGAAATTCATGGTGTAGTTAGTCGCCAAGATGTTGCACATCAACTGGCAATTATGGCAGAAGAAAAATCTTCATATCAGCAGATTTATACCTTAGTTGATCCAGAGCTTAAACCTGATTGGGCTGTTGCGTAGTCGGTAAGGATAACCACGCATTCATGCGTGGTTATCTAATGATGCTATTTGAGTTCACCCATTGTTTTAAGCTTTTTAGACAATTCACGACGCTCCTTAGAAAGATCCGCATTTTTAATTATATGATCATCTATACGGTCTTCATAATCACTTCTCATATTCATAATGATGCTCTGAATATCCTCAATTGACATACCAGGCTTGATGTATTCGCTCAAGTTATCAAGCAATAAAACACGCTTCTGGTTATCGCGTATTTTCTTTTCATTGTCTGCAATTTCGCGCTGTAACTTATTCTTACGACGAAACATATGTACAAACTCCAACACATTGTGGAATGACGGCTTATTTACGTTGTCCATTTTCATACCTTTCTTTAACTCAAACGTACAGATTATCCAATTGGATTACACAATACAACTTAACGCCATTAATAGACAAGTCAGTTTCCGTTCCTTATTGATTTTAATTGATTACGTAAACCTGTTAACTTGCTGATGAAGAGTTCAGCATATTGCTTTAATCGAAAACAACTGGTTAATGTAGGTGAATAATTCAGCAACGACCTTTCACTGGTAGAAGCACAGTGCTTTACGTCCCTTCCCCATTTCTTAACTACCATCTCTTCCTTCCAGCTCTCAAAGTACAATGATCGTTAATCACTATAATCCCTGGAATTACTAAGCTAATGTAATAATAAATTTATCGGAGCATAATTTTATATAATAATGACTCCGGTGCCATCTCATATAAATGGAAAATTATAAAATCACGCCAAATTATTTAAAAATAGAATTATTAAATCGGTCACCAAAAAACAAGTTAAATAAAGTAAATTGATTATATGGAATATTATTAAAATTTTAAATAATAAACATTCTATACCTAATAGATTTCGAGTTGCAGCACGGCAGCAAGTGAATGAATCCCCAGGAGCATAGATAACGATGTAACTGGGGTGAGTGAAAGCAGCCAACAAAGCAGCAGCTTGAAAGATGAAGGGTATAATCATTTTTCGATTCATTTCACAGAAATAAGTC
>NZ_JAHZMK010000018.1:52767-52894 GCF_020387775.1 Photorhabdus antumapuensis | reverse complement strand
AACCAACTGAGCTACGGACGCAATCTAAATTGCATTGGTGACAACGGGGACGAATATTAACGGCGAGTTAGCCTTCTTGCAAGGGGAATAATACAAATTATTGTTCAACTGTTCGTATTTACATCTA
>NZ_JAHZMK010000018.1:24114-52727 GCF_020387775.1 Photorhabdus antumapuensis | reverse complement strand
TCGTTATCTATGCTCCTGGGGATTCGTTCACTTGCCGCCGCGCTGCAACTCGAAATCTATTAGGTATATAACAGTGAATTTGTCGTTTATTCCACCAGTTAAGTATTCGTCCCCGGCTTTATGAAAAAGAAATCAGCGGGTTGAGCGTCGTAAAATTACCTCATTTGGCTGTTTTTGTATCCACAAAATACGGGTAAATACCATCACTGCTGATGCAGTCAGGCCAATAATAAAGCCGATCCAGAACCCTTGTGGCCCCATAGCGGGTATAACATAGTCAGTTAATCCCAGAATGTAACCGCTTGGTAGCCCCAAAATCCAGTAAGCGATAAAAGTGATATAAAAGATAGAACGCGTATCTTTATATCCACGTAAAACACCAGCCCCTACAACCTGTATGGAATCAGATAATTGGTAAAGCGCGGCAAATAGCATCAGATGTGACGCCATGATGATAACTTCAGGATTGTCGTTATACATCAAGGCGATCGGTTCTCGCAGAATAATAGAAAAGGTTGCGGTTAAACAAGCAAATACCAAACCAACTATAATTCCGGTATAGGCTGATATCCGAGCATTCTCAATAGATTCTTTCCCTAAATTATAGCCGACGCGGATAGTGGTTGCTGCGGCTAAAGATATTGGGAACATAAACATTAATGAGCTGAAATTTTGGGCAATTTGGTGCCCTGCAACAGCAGTAACGCCTAAAGGAGAGATCAGCAATGCGACTATGGCAAATAGGGTAATTTCAAAAAATACCGCCATCGCAATAGGAAAACCGAGGGATGAAATGCGTTTCAGAATATGCCAATTTGGTGCGGCGAAGCGATGTTTAGGGCGGATATCCCTTTGTGATGATGCACGTTTCACATACCAACGCATTAGTAGGAACATAACCCAGTAAACGCTGGCAGTAGCAACACCACAGCCGACACCACCTAAAGCGGGAGCGCCGAATTTACCGTAAATGAATATGTAGTTAATCGGAATATTAATCAACAATCCTAAAAAACTAATCACCATGCCTGGTTTGGTTTTCGATAAACCTTCACATTGATTACGCAGCACCTGATAAAACAGATAGCCCGGTGCACCCCACATTATTGCGTGGATAAATCCAACCGCTTTTTCTGCCAAAAGTGGATCTATATTGTGTTGCCTGTCAATCAGGAATTTGCTGTTGTATAGAATAGCGATAATGATAATGGAGAGGAAAATCGCCAGCCAGAACCCTTGCTGAGTTTGGTTAGCAATGAGACTCCTGCGACCAGAACCGTTCATTTGCGCAATAATGGGTGTTAAAGCTAGTAGTAAGCCGTAACCAAATAAGATAACTGGCAGCCAGATCGAGGTGCCAACAGCAACTGCGGACATATCTGTTGCACTGATGCTACCTGCCATAACGGTGTCCACAACCCCCATTGCAGTTTGTGAAAATTGAGCAATAATGACGGGAATCCCTAGAGCGAGCAAACTACGCGCTTCTTTTAAATACTTCTGCACGCATTACACCTTTTTTATAAAGTAGAAAATATTAAGAAAGACATCTGTATATAAGAAACGATTTTCGAAAAATCAATCGCTTACTAACCGGAGTATTGTATCTATTTAATACTATATTACAACAATAATGCTGAGTTTATATTCGAATGATCAGGTGGTATTTATCAATGACAACTTGATATAAACTAATTAATAATTATACACAGTCATTAAGAGGTTCTTCTATGTTTACGGGCATCGTTCAGGGAAAAGCACCCTTGGTTGCTATTGATGAAAAAAGTCATTTTCGGACTCATGTTGTTAAATTCCCGGCTGAATTATTGCCAGGTATTGAAACAGGGGCGTCAGTTGCCAATAACGGTTGTTGTCTGACGGTAACCAAAATAGAAGGGGATAAGATTAGTTTCGACTTAATGAAAGAGACTCTACGTCTGACTAATCTTGGTGATTTACAGCTAGGGGATTATGTGAACTTGGAGCGAGCGGCCAAATTTGGGGATGAAATTGGCGGACATTTGATGTCCGGTCATATCATCACGGTTGCTGAGATAGCTAAAATTTTCACTTCAGAAAATAATCATCAAATATGGTTCCGTATCCATGATAAGCAATTAATGAAATATATCTTGCATAAAGGATTTATCGGCATCGATGGAATTAGTCTGACAATTGGTGATGTAGTTAATAATCGTTTTTGCGTTCACCTTATTCCTGAAACACTGGGACGTACGACATTAGGTAAGAAACGTCTTGGTCAAAAAGTGAATATTGAGATTGACTCACAGACTCAGGCGATTGTTGATACAGTGGAGCGTGTTCTTGCTCAGAAAGAGCGGGAACAGCGGGAACGGGTTGCCTCTCAGCAACCAGAGACATTCGTGGAAGAATGTTCAGTAAATGATGAGCGATAGTAGGACTCCGCCCGTCGCTTTCAAACAGAATTAATCGTTGTCAAAAGGGAGTGTTGATCTTATTAGTGCTCCTTTTTGTGATGTGCGTTGCAGTATTGCTCATGTTTTGTTAATTGATATGGTTTATGTTGTTATTATTGTGTTAATGCGCTTTCTTGTAAAACGCAGGCTAACCCCACGATGATATTTTCAGAGGCTACTTTATGGAAAACCCGATTGAGTTAGATGAATGGCTTGAAGAACCTACACACGATGATGCTGTTGAAATGATGAATGCGCAAGCTGTCGTACCTTTTGGTACAGCACTTTGGCCTCATTAAGGTTCTTTATAATAATATATACCCCATAAACTTCAAGTTGCCGCTCGCAAGATGAAAGCAGTTTATTATCTCCCCGTACCCCGGCGAGATAATAAATGTATATTGAGGTATGACAAGTATATAAGTAAGGGGAGGCCCCCTTACTTAAAAATAAACAGGATTGTTCTCATGGATAAAAGTCTTGAAAATATGTATCGCTGTTTATCACATCATCCTGCAATTTCAGATAAAGTAAGAAATGATGAATGTATAAAAATATTTATCGGATCTGATACTGAGCATCGCAATATTGCGCAAAAGATGCATATGTATAAAACGGGTTTCGATGTAAGATCTGATTTTGCTTTTTTAGAAGAAACATCAGCAGACGATATAAAACAAAAAATATCCGATTGTGATTTGTTTATTTTTCTTTATGCATCATCAACATTAAAGAATGTATCTCCACAAGGACCAGAATATCTAACCAAAATAAGAAGTTTTATTACTGAATCATGGAAGAAATCTGTACTGTTTAAAGATTATGGTCCTCATTTTATTGAAGCATTCAGCGAGCCGCCAGTATCAATAGCAGAAAGAAATAAAAAAATTATTGAATTATCAAATCGATCACAGAAAGTTCAATATACAGATAATAAAGGGAGCTCGATTGTAGGTTATTTAGAAAAAGGCCATAAATGGACTTCCATTGATGGTAATGGAAATCTTGATGTTATTCCTGGGGAGATAGCAAGCCATATAAAGAACCTTAACGGTAGTGTCAGCTTTAGTGGCACTTTTTTGAGTACTGCACCCTTTGCTATAAAGTATGGCGTTGTCAATAATATGATGACTATAAATATAAAAGAGGGTGAAATTATTGGGTTTGATTGTGAGAATGATGAATTTAGTCGGGATTTTAATTTATACCTAAACCATAATCACGGAAATAGAATTGTTGAAGAGTTTGGTATTGGTACTAACATGGGTGTGAAAGCGCTTTATGGCAGAAATGCTGGTTTTGAAGAACGGCATCCTGGCTTACATCTTGGTTTAGGTGGTGGAGTAAAAGGGAGTCATCATTTAGATTTGATATTTTCTGGTGGAAAAATAGCATTTGATCAAACAGTCTTCTTTGATAATGGTTACCTGGATGATTTCCGTTAGTGAAAGATAGATCTATACCTAATAGATTTCGAGTTGCAGCGCGGCGGCAAGTGAACGAATCCCCAGGAGCATAGATAACGATGTGACTGGGGTGAGTGAAAGCAGCCAACAAAGCAGCAGCTTGAAAGATGAAGGGTATATCTTTATTGACTAAAAGCTACAGTAGAAACCTGTAGCTTTTGGTTAATTATCGGGCTGCTCGTAACCCGCCTTCAATACCTTTTAGACTGAATATGATTTGCCATAATTGGATATCGCGAGCACGAAATGCACCTGCACAGGCATTCAGATAATAGCTAAACATGCGTTTAAATGTTGGACTATAGTTATCTTGTATTTCAGGCCAGCAGGCAATAAATCTTTTATGCCAGGCCATCAATGTGCGGTCATAATCTGCGCCAAAGTTATGCCAATCTTCCATAATAAAACGGCTTTTACTGGTGTGGGCTATTTGCTCAATAGAAGGCAGGCAGCCATTAGGAAAAATATATTTGCTGATCCACGGGTCAGCACTGACTTTAGCTTTGTTGGAACCAATAGTATGTAGCAGGAATAAGCCATCAGGTTTCAGGTTTCTTTGAACAACGTCGAAGTAAGTCGCATAATTTTTAGGGCCAACGTGTTCAAACATACCGACAGAAACAATTTTGTCGAATTGCTCATGTAAATCCCGATAGTCTTTCAGAATGATCTTCACATCCAGATTCTTACATTGTTTCTGTGCATATTTCCGTTGTTCGGCTGAAACAGTTATACCTGTTACGGAAACACCATAATTTTTAGCAGCATAAGCCGATAGCCCACCCCAACCACAGCCAATATCCAGCAGGGTCATACCTGGAGAGAGTTCTAATTTCTCGCAGATAAGTTTCAACTTATCAAGCTGAGCTTGTTTCAGTGTTTCAGCTTGTTTCCAGTATCCGCAGGAATATTGCATATAAGGGTCAAGCATACGGGTAAAAAGATCATTTCCTAAATCATAATGTTGATGACCGACAATCCATGACCGTTTTGGCGTTTGTAGATTACGTAAGCGGGTTATTGCGATTCTCATCGTATCTTTGAAATTATTAGGCATTTTATTTTCTAATCCAGCGCGTAAAACGCGATAAAAGAAAATATCTAACCGCTCACAATCCCACCAGCCATCCATATAACTTTCACCTAATCCTACCGAACCTTGTTGTAAAACTCTTTTATAGAAATTAGGATTTTTTATCTGGATATCATAAGGATTGTGACCATTAATTTGAATACCTGCTTCTTTTAGCATCTCATTGGCAATTCTCTGCCAGGAGTTAATGGCTGTTTTCGGGTTTTCAATACAGGATGAACTCATATACTCTCCAACGTTAATGTGATGGAATATTGAGGAGCTCGTTTTACTGCCTATCCCAATAGGGCTATTTTATTTGCCCTTCTTTGCCATAAAGAGCGAACTTGGGCAGTGCTCAAAATCCTCACGTACTACGTGTACGCTCCGGTTTTTCCGCGCTGTCCGTGTCCAAACTGCCTGCAACAATTACGCCTATGGGATAGGCACTTAGCTAATAAAGCAGGATGCTAAGACGCAAAATGCAAAAAATAACAAAGAATCAAAGTAAAAAATCTTAAAGATGACTAATCCATGAGTTTAATGGGGGCAGTCATTGCTACTGAAAACCTCAAATTCCAGGTTATTTATAATAGGGAACGTATTGAGTATAAAAGCGTAAAATTGTTTTATCAATTAATAAATAAAGGCTGCAATTAATTGATAATTAGCAGCCTTTATTTATACCCGTTATCTTTCAAGCTGCCTCTTTGTTGGCTGCACTCACTCACCCCGGTCACATAGTTATCTATGCTCCCGGGGATTCGCTCCCTTGCCGTCGCGATGCAACTCGAAATCTATTAGGTATATATAACAATCTGATTAATATCAGGAATTTTGTTCAACTGTTTGAATGCGGCGATCAGTGTTTTTTTTCCGCTGTATAAAATATCCTAATGCCATCGGAACAACGGTAGAAACCATGACAGTGGTTGTGGATATAAGTGGATTGCTGATAAATGCTGATACAATCAGGCTGGCAATAAAACAGAGTCCTAATTGAAGCGTGTTTTGTAATGCAGTGGCTTTTCCACTGTCTTGTGGATAAGCGGATAAAGCGTTTGCTACTGCAATTGGGTATAACGCACCATTCATCGCAGCCATAAAGCAAAAAGGTACCAGAATGGTGAATAGAGTTGGCTCGCTAAATTTTGCAATTAAATAGAGCACAATCATGCTGACAGCATAGCCAATTAACAGATAAGGGAAAATAATCTCACTTTTTATTTTGGCTAAAATACTGCGGCATCCATAACCTCCAACGATAAAGGCCAGCGTTTGAGGTATATAACTCAGACCGATGTCATCCGGGGTATATCCCATCTTTCCGAGAATCGAAGGTGAGCCTGTTAACCAGGCAAAAAAGCCGGCGCTGCATGATGCAAATATCAGAACGTTGCCATTAAATAGCGGTGATTTCAGTAGAGTAAGGAAAGAGACATTATTTGTTGGCGCTTGAGTTTCACGGTTTTTGCGATTTTCTTGCAAGAACAGCGTAAAAAACAACAGTAATAATGTGATTGTCAGTAAGACTAGGAAAATCATGCGCCAGCCGCCGTGTTGTAACAGCCAGGCTCCCATCAAAGGTGCCAGGGCAGGGGAGAGCGCAACCAGAGGCATAATCGTTGCAAAAACATGTTTGGTACGATTGGCCTCATAGCGATCAATCACTAATGCTTGCCATGAGACTGCGGCTGAACAAACACCTATGGCTTGGATAAAACGCAAAACTAAAAGTTGGGTGGCGTCTGTTATCCACATCATACCCAGACAGCCAATAGAAAACAGGGACAGCCCGGTGATGATAATCGGTTTTCTGCCAAAGCGATCTGAAAGAGGCCCCCACAAAAGTTGAGCAAAGGCGAAACCTGCAAGAAAGATGCTTAGGCTGGCACTGATTGCTTCTGCCGATGTCTCTAATTCTTGTTGCATAGTGCCGAATGCTGGCAGATACATATCAATAGCCAGATAACCTAGCATACTCAAGCCTGCAAGGTAGAACATGAACTGACTTGAGTTTTTCATTTGATTACTCTCTTTGAATGTCATGATTGAAATAATTTGCAGTGATAGGGAGATAACAATATTGACACATATTCTATATGTCGTGATTTTTACTTGTGAAATGGTAATATTTGCATAGTGCTGTGAAAAAAATTGAAAGGTGAAATTATGTGGTCGGAATATTCACTTGAAGTCGTGGATGCGGTTGCCAGAACAGGCAGTTTTAGTGCCGCTGCATCGGAGCTTCACCGTGTCCCTTCTGCGATCAGTTATACTGTAAGACAACTGGAAGAGTGGCTTGCTGTTTCGTTGTTTGAGCGTCGTCATCGGGATGTGGAATTAACTGAGGCAGGCGCTATTTTTATTAAAGAAGCTCGTTCTGTTATCAAAAAAATGATTGACACTCGTCACCAGTGTCAACAAGTTGCAAACGGTTGGCGAGGGCAATTTAGTATTGCAATTGATCTCGTTGTCAAACCAGCGCGTAGTCGCCAGCTTATTCTTGATTTTTACCACCATTTTCCTGATATAGAACTTTTTATTCATCAGGAAGTGTTTAATGGTGTGTGGGACGCACTGGTGAATAGTCGAGTGGATGTTGCAATTGGTGCAACCCGGGTAGTTCCAGTCGGGGAAAGATATAGTTTCCGAGATATGGGGTTTATGCCCTGGCTATGTGTGGTTAGCGCAGGCCATGCGCTGACCCAGTTGCCGGGTCCGCTATCTGATGACCAAATGCGGCCTTATCCAAGTTTGTGCCTTGAAGATACATCCCGTAATTTACCGAAGCGTGACACTTGGAATCTGGATAATCAGCGCCGATTGGTGGTGCCTGATTGGGAGTCTGGTCTGTCTTGTCTAAACGAAGGGTTATGTGTGGGAATGGTGCCTGAACATAGGGCAATGCCGCTTATTCGGCAGAATAAACTAGCCGTGCTGGAATTGGAACAGCCTTTACCAGACAGTCCATGTTGTTTGGCATGGGTTCAAAACAGCCATTCTCCAGCATTAAGTTGGCTGCTTGACTATCTTGGCGATAGTGAAACTCTTAATGCTGAATGGCTTCAAGATGAATAAAGCGGATTAACGACGATAGTCGATAAATGGACCATCCACGACAGAACGTCGCTCAACCAAGCGTGGATGTACTTCAATAGTTTGTGCATCTTCACGTTTATTGATTATTCGGTCCAGTAACATGGAAAACGCCATCTGCCCCAATCGTTCTTTTGGCTGATGAATGGTGGTCAATGCCGGAGAGAAATAGCGAGCGTTGCGTATATTGTCATAACCGATGACAGAAATATCCTGTGGGACGCGTAATCCTAATTCATCAGCAGCACAAATAGCCCCCATGGCCATAACATCTCCGCCGCAGAAAACCGCAGTTGGGCGCTGTTTTTGATTCAGGATTTGATGCATGGCTTTATAGCCCGATTCTGGTTCAAAATCCCCCTGAATAATCCACTCTTCTCTGATCGGAATGTTAGCTTCTTTTAATGCCTTTAAGAATCCTTGATGACGGCCGCCTCCGGTATTTCGTGCCAGAGGGCCGGGGATCGCACCAATATCACGATGACCTCGTTCGATAAGATAACGACCAGCCAGATAACCGCCGTGGAATGCATTATCAATAATAGTATCGGTGAAATCACTTCTGGCCTGTCCCCAATCCATGACGACCATTGGAATATTGCGATAATCTTCCAACATTCCCAACAACTGTTCCGGATATTCTGAACACATAATTAGCAGTCCATCCACACGTTTTTGTGCCAGCATGGCTAGATAGGCTTTCTGTTTATCAATGTTATTGTGTGAGTTACATAAAATCAGCGTATAGCCTTTGCTATAACAACTGTTTTCAACAGCCTCAATGACTTCAGCAAAATAGGGGGCTTCACTGGACGTTGCCAGTAATCCGATCGATTTTGTGTGGTTAACTTTCAGACTGCGAGCAACGGCACTGGGTGAATAATTCAGTGTTTTAATAGCAGCCCAAACAGCAGCTTTAGTATCTTCAGCGACGAAGCGGGTTTTATTAATAACATGGGATACGGTGGTGGTTGAGACGCCAGCGTGCTTAGCCACATCTTTGATCGTTGCCATGAGGTGAAAGACTCCTGACCTTTTGGTCTAAATTTAAAACGCTTTGTTAATCGCTTGCTAGCCCTTTACATAGAGGGGCTGGCAATAAGTTAGCGATAAATCCTGGATTTTGTCTGATCTGGCTCAAAAGTGAAAGCAATAATCAGTGTTATAAAATGTGTGGTAATCGCTATTTATGCTTTTCCTTATGTAAGGGCAATTAACCATCTCAATAGACTGGTTTTTGTCGTTATAAACTTTTTATTCTGAGGAGGCTTTATGAATACCGATTTGAAGCTTGGTTTATTTACTGCTGTCAGCACGTTGGTGATGATTGCCATTTTTGCCGCTCTTTGCTTGATCTTTGCCTGATATTTTGAACTGATTGGATGATTTAAAAATTGGGCTTTACGTTGAAGGGTAATTGGGCAGATAGTCTCAATGGTTTATCTGCCCTTTGCCTTTGCGTGTTAAAACAGATAATAATAAATTAATCTGATAGTTGTTAAGCCAGATTTTTTGCAACAAATGCCCAGTTAATTAACGCCCAGAACTAAAAATTTTTCACTGCTGTGTCGGTAAGTTTATGGTCATCTTAACAATTTCTACGATAAATAACAGTGGAAATGATGTCATTTGTGCCAGGATAAGAAAAGATCAGGATGCATATTAATGAGAGAAAATGGTATTCTCCGCAATATTGTGACGATGTTGGTTATCAACATACTGTTGGTTTAAAGGAAATAAAAATGACGACTATTGAGAAGATTGAGCGCCAAATTAAAGAAAACCCGATTTTATTGTATATGAAAGGTTCTCCTAAATTGCCAAGTTGTGGCTTTTCTGCGCAGGTGGTTCAAGCTTTATCTGCGTGTGGTGAACGTTTTGCTTACGTAGATATTTTGCAAAATCCAGATATTCGTGCAGAATTGCCAAAATATGCTAATTGGCCAACTTTTCCTCAGCTTTGGGTGGAAGGTGAATTGATAGGTGGATGCGATATTGTCATTGAAATGTATCAGCGTGGTGAGTTACAAACATTAATCAAAGAAACTGCTGATAAATATCGTTCTCAGGACGAAAACGCGACAGAGTAATTTTTTCATCACTTATATACCTAATAGATTTCGAGTTGCAGCGCGGCGGCAAGTGAACGAATCCCCAGGAGCATAGATAACGATGTGACTGGGGTGAGTGGAAGCAGCCAACAAAGCAGTAGTTTGAAAGATGAAGGGTATATATACCCAATTCGCATGAACGGCCTATTTTAATTGTTTAAGTTTTTCAATGGATTTGTTTTCTATCAGGATCTCCATTTGACTGACCGCAACGCGATTCAGCTTTTGGAACCTGTCGTTGGTAGAGAGGCCTTGCCCGATAAGTTCAGCATTGAAGCTTTCTAAATTAGATAACACGACAAGCTGTTCCAGTGTGGCATAGTCCCGTATATTGCCTTTTAGTTCCGGGTTCTCTTTGCGCCAGTCACTGGCTGTCTTGCCAAACAAAGCCAGATTCAATATATCGGCCTCATTAGCATAAGCAAAATTTCTTGCTTTTGGGTTAATCTCCAGAGCGGGAATAATGTTCGTTTTTATTGACTCTGTATGAATATGATAGTTGATGTCATTTTCAGAAGGCGACTGCACCAGTTCACAGGGCTGACAGCCCGATGTGCAGCCAACTTCTGAACAGGTTTCGTCAGCAGTCCTGTGCACGAAACGTCATGAAGGGGCGAAGTTGCCCAGAACTCCGGTGCACGATATCTCTTCCTCCGGCTGGTGATCGTTAACTCTCTCTGCTGATCCTCGCTGCCAGTCGTGTCATGAGGTCCATGCGTTCATGAAAAATCGCCACGACCAGTGCGGGCGCACTCCCGCGTGGCAGGCAGAAGACATAGTGATGTTCACAATGCGCCATCCGTAACTCAGGAAAGAGTTCGCTCATATCCTTGAAAGTACCTCGCCCTACGGCAAGGCAGGCAATACCATGTTCCAGCCTGGTGATATAGCGGCGTACTTGCGCTGTGCCCCACTGTTTGCGCGTGTAGCGGATGATGCTGCGTAGATCTGCTTCAGCCTCCGCCGTGAGGATGTAGGTCGTCAAGCGCGATCCCCGCCGAGTTCTTCGTCAAGAATTTCTCCGATGCTCCTGGTGGACACCTTCCCCGCAATCCCGTTATTGATGCGGTTTCCCAGCAGAGTTTTCAGTTCCTGCCATGCCTGATCAGCATCGCCGGGGAACAAACGTTCGAGAGTGTATTGTTTGATGGTCTTACCTTGTAGGGCTGCCAGCGCTTTCAGGCTTTGGTGCTGCTGGTCTGTTATGTCGATTGTCAGGCGGCTCATAGAGGGCATCTCCTTTAAAATACACAAACCCACATTAGCACATATGTATAAATAAAGCCATCAGACCGCTCTGTCCATCAAACGAACGTTTGACGGTCAGACCGGAATCTGTCCGACAATATACTTGTTTAATGGTTTGTCGGACATTAAGATAGGCGGCCGGAATGACGGACAAATGAGGCAAAATGGCACTGATTGGCTATGCGCGGGTATCGACGGCGGAACAGGACACCGCCTTGCAGACGGATGCGTTGCGTAAGGCGGGTTGCGAGAGAATTTTTAAAGACACGGTTTCCGGGGCCAGGACCGACCGCCCAGGACTGACTGCCGCGCTGGCCTGGCTACGCGACGGGGATGTGCTGGTCGTCTGGCGGCTGGACAGACTCGGTCGCTCGATGGCACACCTGATCGAGACAATCAGTACGCTGGAGTCGGGAGGTGTCGGCTTCCGGTCGTTGACCGAGAGCATCGACACCACCACGCCAGGCGGGCTACTCATTTTCCATGTGTTTGGTGCGCTGAGCCAGTTTGAGCGTGACCTGATCCGCGAGCGCACCCGGGCCGGGTTGACTGCTGCTGCTCGCGGGCGAAAGGGCGGGCGCAAGCCTGTTGTCACTGCCGACAAGTTGCAGCGGGCGCGTGAGTATATTGCCACAGGTTTGAACGTCCGCGAAGCCGCTACACGGCTCAGAATCAGTAAGACAGCCCTGTATGCCGCACTGCAAAACGGGAGTGAACAATGATAAGTCGCAAGCAAAGCAGTGCCTTCGTCACGACCAGAAAGGGCTTCTGCTATCTCACGGTCAAAGTTGGCAGAAGCAGTTCTAACATCATGCGTATTCGGAACTATACGCTTACGCCGCAGGACAAGCGTGACATGCGGCGGTTGTATCCCGACTATCTCTTTGACTGGAAGAAGATCAGCCAGCAACTTACTGAAAAGAGAGAGGTATGCAGAGCGTATCGCTCCAGGCGGCAAACTCCGCGGAGTACGGAACGCGCGCATCAGTCCCTTTTGTCACGGTGTCTTATGACCCAGGGACGCGCACGGTTTACGCATCCGACACCTGCGATTCATTGCCATTGCTTGACGCCGTCCTGCACATAGAACGTTCACGAAAGAAATAGTTCCGACAAGCAGTGGGAAAAGGCTAAAAATGTGTCCGGAAGTTCTTGACCGCTACAATTGAGGCAGCAACGCTGCCGTGCTCGCCCCGCAGGGGCGCTACGTTCATTTATTCAACAAAGCCCACCACCGATTATTTGCAACAGTGCCCAAAATTTTATATTCGCACTTGCTGGATGTGGTGAGTATGTCTATATACTTAAGTATGGTAGCTATCAGCTTAACTGACGGAGTTTCACTAATATGCCTAAATATATTGAATCTTGGCCTCTTAAAATGGAAGAGCGCAAGCCAAGATTTCGGCCATCCTTAGATTTTATTAATGAAGATGCTGATATCAACAGGGTTATAGTCAGAGAGAGTAGAGACTCCCCGTTATCCGGTGTAAGGCAGAATGAGGTGGATCTGAGTTCTGTTGTTAATGGCGTTGAGCTGGATGAGTTACAAAGAGAGCTCCTGACTCATAATAAAATGCTCGAGGCGAAAATATCTCTAAGTATCATGGATCATCCGGGTAAAATTGGTGATGTCCTTGATCGTTATTCGGGTAAACTTTCTCAGGTATTTTCAGTTTTGAGAGACAGCCAGGAGATCCGTGACCAGCCGGTGACATTCAACAATCAACAAATGTCCCTGGGCGATGTGTTTGACAGAACTACATTCAGACCTCTTCATCCCTCTTCCGATCAGATAGGAAGGATGTCCGGAGGTAATCCGAGTGAAAATGATGTCAAAGACTGGTTAATAAAGTCGCTGAAAACGGATCTGAAAAACAGTGAGGACGAGCGCTGGAAATTATTTTTAACTAAGGTAAAGCGCTGGGAATTATTTTTAACTAAGGTAAAGGGATTAAGTTCTTTCGGTACCACTGTATGGCAATTATTTACTAAACAAACTCCTAAGGCCAGAGCAGACAACCGGCAGGCCATCCTAAACCTGATTTCTAAAGCGGGTTTGGGAGGAACAGGAAGTGTCACAACAATGGAACAGGTACTTGATAACCGTTTTCAGGAATTCAGGGATAAAACACGTTCAATACTGTTTGACGATCCAATTAGCCGAGCCAGAAGCGAAAGGATGCCCTTAGGTAATGATGGTAATCCCATCCGCGGAAAATACTCAGATGCGAGCGACCTTGGCATGGGGTTTGGCCAGGTGGTACAGGAAGCAGAGAGCAGTAAAGTCACATTTTGGTTGTGGGATGTACTGGATGAGGGAGGAATAAACCAACAAATTAACGCTATCCCAAGGCAGGGGGCACCGATTGAAGATTTAAACCGGCCATTTATGCTTTCCAGAAATGAATTTGATGCGATACCGAAAAAATATCCAAAATCTACTCTTAAGGCGGCGATAGAAGATCACTATTTTAACCACGGAGTAGGCATTAACCGGTGGCAGCCTTATGGTATCTACGGCATGGATGCAAACCGCAATGGCTATCCTTCCGCGGGAGCGCAGTCAGGAGGTACCACCGACGTCATGCTGGGGCTAGCTATGCTCAATCTGAATGAGAGCTCGTCCATTTATGGAGAGTGGAATCGGGAAGCTTCCCGGCATGAGAACAAGAAAAAAGATGATGTGTTATGTATGACAACGGCAGTGGCGGCATTTATGAATTATGGTGGCTATCATACCTTTTCGGAAGTGCTGCCTATAGGGCAGTCTATTGCGGAAAATACAAAATTCGTTCCTACCGATGTGTCCAGAAGTTTTAAATATGGCAATCTTTATAAGGATATAATGGAGCTATATAAAACGTATGGAGACAAGGGCGAATATAAAAATCTAGAAAAATTTGAAGCGCGGCATCGTATGCCGACTCTGCCACTCCGATATAAAAATAGAAATAATATATCTCCTGATATATACCAGCCAGTCTATACTGAACATTATGGCTCGTGGAATGATCGTGGCTAATAATATTTTTTATAGGACGGAAGGTGACGTGTTTTCATAAGTCCATCCAGATAATATGATAACCTCGGGAAATAATAGTGCGTCTGGTAAACACCAGAGTCGCTGTCAGCGCTCTCTGTGATTGTTTATATTTTATTTCAACTAATCAATGTGGAGTTATATATGGAGTCGATTAACTGTGGTGATGTTCCTGGTCTCTCTCCGTTTGGAGCACGTAGAACGGTTCGTCGCATTGTTGCTGAGTCTGAGGTAAGTTCATGGATTCAAAAATCTATCTCTTTTGAGTTGATTGAAAATATTGGTGTCGTATCATCAGCCGGAGCCGGTCGATGCATCAGAATCAGTACCGCCGGAACAGTGATCAATACGGCCAGCTATCGTGGTGAAAACGCCATTCCAGCGGATCCTCTTGCCAGGAAGCTGGCAGATCAACTTGCATGGTATGAGGAAAAAAAGCATAAGGCTTCCATAGTAGACAACCAGATGGTTTTTGATGATGCCCACCTGACAATTGAAGTAACGACCCCACAGGGGGGGGAGACTGCTATTAATGGCGGGAACGACTGGTGCCTAATTGATTTATCACCAATAACAAAAAACAACGAAACCGATGTCAGTACATCTACGACGCTTGGAGCCAGTGTTGGTATGTTTGGCAATGTTCCAACCGTGGGAATGGACTTCTCAACGACGACTTCCCATCAGTGGGCTCTACCTGACTACGGATTGTTCGCGATGGGAGGATTGAGTGGCAGCCGTGAGCCGCGAGCGGTATGGCATGTTAAACGTTCCGATAACAAGTCAGATCCTAATATTGCCAGATCGTCTTTCGAGCCGCATTTTGAGGCGATTTTTGGTCTCCGTCACGGTGTGATGCCGAAAAGATATTCATCGATTTCGGTTATGCTGGATGTATCATTTCTTCAACATGTTGATCGTACCCCTATAGAAGATAAAATAAAGTCACTTCCTTTTGGTGGATTTTTCTATTTTCTTGAGCAATCATCGATAGAAAATGTCATACTTACGCATGTTGAAAAAGCTGTTATTCCTCCTCCAAAATTTACCAGACACTCTTTTATGATGACGTTTATAGTTGACTGGAAGCTTGGCACAGTCAGCGCGTGCGTACCCGATAGCCATATAGAAATCCTCAACCGTGGGATTACACCATTATGTAAGATTATCAATGTTGATGATCCGGATCGAAATAACAGTAACTGGTTTTTATCTTCGGATGAGGCCCAGGAATTACTGGCTCCTGCTATACAACCTGAAAGAGCTTTTACCGATCTCAGGCTGGAGTTTACTGAGGGCTCCGCAATTGGTGTTGCAAACCCTAGTAATCCATTTTACAGGAAAATGAGGGAGCAGGAAAATTATGACATCCTGTTCCCAATTAGAGTATTGGCTGGGTATTCGGAAACGTTCTCTGTTTATCAGGGGTATCCAATTGCAAAAATCATAGAAGATGTGCAGTGGTTTCCGTTTAAACGTGCTGCCAGAATTAGTGTTGTGGAAAGCACACAACCTGATGGCCATGGCTTAATTTGGTCAGCGCCGCACGGTTATAGCAGGGACAGTGTCTGGATAAAAGGGGATGTATCCACAGGTGATAAACCGTTCCCGCATATACAACCTTACCATTATAGCTCTCAGGATCAAATTGGGCTTCCCGAGGTGCCGGACAGCTATTATCGATATAAGACTAATGAGAATGGTGTCCGTGAATGTATCTCTTTTAGAGATCGTATCTATCTTATTGACAATTCTGATATTACAGAGTTTAACTCTTGCTTTAGCTTCCTCACAAGCGCGGTTTTCACTAAGGAACTCTCTTTGGGTATCTCTAAGGGGTGTTTTGTTATGTCAGCTGATAGCTTCAGAACGCCGCTTACAGAGAAGGATCTGAAAAATTACAAAACGAACGATGACCATAGCCTGGTCAGAGAAATAAACGATTTTATCTATGGCTGTTCGAGTACATGGATGCTGAGAATACATGATGCCATTTTAATATTTGCCGACGATATGGTCGCAAGAATATCTATTCCTGTTAAAAATAAAAAGCAGGGTATTGATTATATGTCGTGGCAGGAGTTGATCGGTTTATTTATTGATGAAAATAGTAATCTTAAAGGTTCTCCTGTTATTACATCCAGTTTCAATATGCTCGCCAAAGTCCTGTCCCGGACTGGGGTGATAAAGCCAATAGCAGGATGGGTGGAGCCTGATCTTCAAGGTTACTGGATAAAGGACACCAGAGAGATGTTATTGCAGAGAGAATTTTGATTAACCGTTAATCGACGAGTTTGCTTATTGGATGAGCAACCGAGAGCATAAAAAAGTGTGGGGCATTTATGTGGCAAAGCAGCTAAAGAAGCCACTTTAACGTATAAGTATTCATGGGCCGATAATGAGTAATAGTCCGGTTGAGTTGCCCATTTTACCGCTAAATAATTCAAGTGCCCCATACTTTTTTATGCTCTCGTCACTGATGTCTTATGGATTGACCGCCAATCTGCTTAAAGATATTCTGCCGGTGGGGGAACGCTGTAATGCCTCCACAGTCAGAAATCATCTCTGTCAGATCGCCCAAAGACAAGAGGCCGAATTAGACGGATTGCCGGATTTTCTCCCTGGCGATCCCAGAGAATGGGAAAAATTACCCAAACCGGGAAAACCGATGACGGTGGGTATTGATGGAGGCTACGTCAGAAACCGGGACGACAGAAAACACCATTTTGAAATCATCGTCGGAAAATCATTCGCGGCTAATGCTCCAACCAAACGCTTTGGTTTTGTGCAATGTCTTGAAAATCACCCCAGAAGAAAACTCATCGCCCAGTTATCTTCACAAGGTATGCAGGCGAATCAACAAATTACTTTCTTATCGGATGGTGCCGATAATCTCAGGGATCTGCAATTTAACTTGTACCCCGAATCGCAGCACGTACTGGATTGGTTTCATATCACGATGCGTCTGACAGTACTCAAACAATATGCCAGAGGGGTATCGAACCCCCCCCTGAACTCGGTGCAGAATTATTGGACGCTTTAACCAGTACAAAATGGTATCTCTGGCATGGCAATGTGATTAAGGCATTAGAACAGCTAGAGGATTGTGCTGAGATGTGTGATGAGGACATCTCGCATTATGATAATAAGAAATCCTTATCAAAACATATCGATGAAATGTACCGCTATGGTGAACCCATGTCCTCTTCATTTGTTGAATCGACGATCAATGAAGTGATTGCCAAACGGATGGTGAAAAAGCAGCAGATGCAATGGAGCCAGCAAGGTGCGCATTACTTACTCCAGACCCGCACAGCTGTACTTAATGATGATTTGAAAACCCAATTTGAGCATTGGTATCCGGGCATAAAATTAGGTGACGAAACGGAGCATTCTTGGACAGAAAAGATTGCTGAATAAGTGCCCCACAGATTTTTATGGTCTCGGTAAACCATCACATGGTAAGCGTGTGGCCGTGGTTATTTCTCCCGAAGAGTATGATCAGTTTGCACAGCTTAAATTACAGAGTTTGAAAGCCATTCTGGCTGAATCTATTGCACAAGCAGATCGTGGCGAGCTACATAGTATTGATGATGTTTTTGCACCTTTGACGGTCGATGAACTTGGAGGTAAGGCTTAGGGATGAGCGTTCAGTTTACCAAGAAGGCCAGAGAGCATATTCGCACCATCAAGCGTTATTCCTTGCGCCGCTGGGGAGTTAGCGTTGCAGAGGCTTACGCTGATACCTTGCGTGTGACTATGACCGATGTTCTTGATCGGCACCCATCCCCCGGACGTGATCGTAGTGAGGATCTTCATGTTGGTGTGCGGAGTTTCCCTGTTGAGAGCCATATTATCTACTACCGCGAAGTTCCGGCTGGTATTGAGGTGTTGGCAGTATTACACCAGACACAAGATCCACATAATCACCTGTAATCAATGGGGCTGCCGTTTTTGTTTACTTTTCGCCAGCCCATTTTTTAAACATCATTTCTTTGTTTTACCTAGCTCTTCAGGCTCTTTTTCGAGTTGCAGCGCGGCGGCAAGTGAACGAATCCCCAGGAGCATAGATAACGATGTGACTGGGGTGAGTGGAAGCAGCCAACAAAGCAGTAGTTTGAAAGATGAAGGGTATAGACAGATTATCATACTGTCTCCCCATATGTTGATATATGGGGGGGCATTATTGTTTAGATTTGATTATATTAATCTAGCCGTTCGGCTATTTATCCGGTTCTTTCTGCTGTTGTCGCTAATGGCCAGCCACCAAGTTGTTTCCAACGGTTAACCATTTCACAGAATAATTCCGCGGTACGATCAGTATCATATAAAGCGCTGTGAGCCTGATTATTATCGAATGGGATACCGGCTGTGATGCAGGCTTTTGCTAAGATTGTTTGTCCTAATACCAGACCACCTAAAGCAGCGGTGTCAAAAGTTGCAAACGGATGAAACGGATTTCGTTTTAGTCCGGTGCGTTCTGTGGCAGCCATAACAAAGCTATGATCGAAGTTAGCATTGTGAGCAACGATAATTGCCCGATTACAATGATTATTTTTTATCCCTTTACGAACCATTTTAAAAATAGCATGCAGAGCTGCATATTCGCTCACTGCTCCACGTAGCGGATTTAATGGATCAATGCCGGTGAACGCTAGGGCTGCTGGTTCAAGATTGGCTCCTTCAAATGGCTCAATATGGAAGTGAAGCGATTCGCCCGGCGTTAGCCAACCTTCATCATCCATCTCCAGTGTAACGGCGGCAATTTCAAGTAATGCATCTGTTTTGGCATTAAAACCGCCAGTTTCAACATCAATAACAACAGGGTAATAACCTCGAAAACGTCCACTAAGGACGTTTGGCTCTTTTTTGTCAGACATCAGATTGAGTTACCCAGAGCGTTGCTGGCATTTTTGTTTTCAATAAGTTCAATTTTGTAACCATCTGGATCTTCAACGAAAGCAATAATGGTTGTCCCGCCTTTTACAGGACCCGCTTCACGGGTAATGTTACCACCTGCTTTGCGAATAGATTCGCAAGTGGCTGCGACATCATCAACACCTAATGCGATGTGACCAAAGGCATTCCCCATTTCGTAATGGTCAACTCCCCAATTATAGGTCAACTCGATGACTGCTCCTTCACTTTCATCAGTGTAGCCAACGAAGGCGAGTGAGTATTTATATTCGGTGTTTTCACTGGCGCGCAGCAGGCGCATTCCTAACACTTCAGTGTAAAAATTAATGGAGCGTTGCAGATCACCAACACGGATCATGGTATGGAGTAAACGCATAATTACCTCTAATTTAATGGTTTTACCAATATTTTTGTGCGGTAAGTCGCACAAAAACCACTAACTATAACGTGTCTTACGGTTACAGTTCAATTTATCCATAATTATAATTTATTCTTATTCGGGTTTATAATTAAATATAGTATTTGAATTGTATAGGAAACGGGATGTGATGGCTGAGCAACTAGAGTTTTTTGCTATTCCCAGTCCTTGTCGAGGAATTTGTCAGGCGAATGAGCGGGGGTTTTGTCTGGGGTGTTATCGCAGCCGGGAAGAAAGATTTAATTGGATGAAAATGTCAGATGGGCAGAAGCGTGAAGTATTGCGACTGTGCCGGCAAAGATATTTACGTGCATTGAGAGCACAAAATCAGACAGATGAAGAACCACCTGAACAGCCATCACTGTTTTAATTATCGATTTTTGAGGTTATTTGGGTTAACAATTCAATGATTTACTTATATAGGGTTATATTTTTGGCAAAGTTATAAATGTTCTACTATAATCCTAGGTATTTTGTTTGTTATTTTTTTATTTCTTGATTAACGAAAAGGCTAAGTGAGCTTGCTTGAATTTTTTTATAACTTTATGTTTTAAATGGAATTTTAAGCTTGATTGTGTGATAAATGTAAAATAAAAACAACATTAATGTAAAAATAGATAGCTTAGCATTTAGATGACAGCTATTCTTATAGTACTTTGAATAAAGTATTGAATGATATTTATTGATTTCTGTTTGTTTGTATTCATAGTTCTGATAGTTTTTATGGTAAAAATATTGTATGTTAATTGTTTTGTTCTGAGTTTAAATTAAGTTTGGTTGTTCTTGGTTATAGTTACCTGAATTAGTTAGTTACTAAGAATTTACTGTGATTATGCAGAAGTTATATATACTTTTTTAAGGCTAGTTAGCCTGATTTAGAAAAATTTGGCTGTTATGTTTAGTAGGCTAGTTATTTAAGGAGGGACAATTGGAATCTACATTGGGATCAGATCTGGCACGGTTAGTTCGTATTTGGCGTGCTTTAATTGACTACCGTTTAAAGCCGTTGGAATTAACTCAGACTCATTGGGTAACGTTATACAATATTAGCCGGTTACCTCAGGAGCAATCTCAGATACAGTTGGCGAAAGCTATCGGTATCGAGCAACCATCTTTGGTCAGGACATTAGATCAGCTTGAGGAAAAAAAACTTATCACCCGGCATACTTGTGCCAATGATCGTCGCGCAAAGAGAATCAAGCTAACTGAAGATTCTGCATCGGTTATTAGGGAGTTGGATGGTGTTATTGAATCCACAAGAAATGAGATTCTGGGAGGTATTTCACGCGAGGAACTTGCTTTTCTTTCCACTTTAGTTCAGAAGTTAGAGCAAAATATTATCCAATTACAAAATAGATAGTAATTACGATATCCATGAAATGCTAACTGGATGAAAGAAGACCGCGACTTACTAAAATGAAGTCACGGTTTTCTTATTTATATCTTATTGTCGAGGTGAAACAGTAATATTACTACCTTGGCCTGCGATTCTTACACGTTGGCCTTTATGGAAGGCTGTTTTGCCTTGTTTTTGAACAACAATGATGCTTTCACCACTGTCACGACGAATTTCGAGTTCTACACCTTTAGTTGTGTTAAGAGCTCCTTGAACATTTTGGCCCGCGACACCACCGGCAATCGCACCCGCGGCAGTTGCTAATGTGTTGCCACTGCCACCGCCAATAGTATTACCAACAAGACCTCCTAGAACTGCACCACCAATCGCGCCTAATACATTCTCATTGCTGCCCGCTTGAATATTGATGGGACGAACAGAAACAACTGTGCCGTAAGAGACAGTTTGAACCTGCTTAGCTTGTCCAGCAGTGTAGGTATCACCAGAAAGAGAATCGGTGTTGACACAGCCTGATAATGAAGCAACGGCAACCGCGCTAACTAAAAAGTGCTTAAACATAGTAACTCCTAATTTCGATGCCTGACTGCGGAAATCTGATAGCTTACTGGGCAGTCAGGCTAACAACCGGTATTGGCAATAAGCAATAAAAAGTTTATTCAAATAGAATATCGGTACATTAGCAATCTAGTGCTAAACATATATTAAACGTCAATAGAGATTTTTAAAAGAAATAGCTATTAATGAAAAATTCAGCATTTTTTGTGAAGTTGTTTCCAAAACTCAGGTTTTATTCCTTCGTTTGTCTATTAGTCATATACAGCCAAAACCACTGCGCTTTATAGTTATTGGCATGGTTTCTGATTTTATCAAGACAGATTCTAAGCAGGAAGGCAAATTAAATGGTTATGAAGTCAGGTCGTTATATTGGTGTAATGTCGGGTACAAGTCTGGATGGCGTTGATGTGGTACTTGCAGCAATCAATGATAAAGTTGTTGCTCAGCAAGCCAGTTATTCGCATCCATTCCCATACGAATTAAAACAGAAAATTCTCGCAGTCTGCCAAGGGCAGCAAACGACATTATCGGCAATCGGTCGGTTGGATTATGAACTTGGTTCTTTATTCGCTGAAGCTGTACAAGGCTTACTGATTAAAACAGGGTTAACCACAAGTGACATTATTGCAGTGGGATGTCATGGACAAACCGTTTGGCATGAGCCAGATAGTCATACGCCTTTCACTATGCAACTTGGCGACAATAACCGTATTGCAGCTTTGATTGGGATGACTGTGGTTGGTGATTTTCGTCGGAGGGATATGGCATATGGTGGGCAGGGAGCACCATTAGTTCCAGCTTTTCATTTCGCCGTATTAGGCCATCCGACAGAACGAAGGATAATTCTCAATATCGGTGGTATTGCCAATATAACGACGTTATTACCTGGCTCACCTGTCAAAGGGTATGACACAGGTCCGGGTAATATGCTGATGGATAGTTGGGTATGGCGTCATCAGAAAAAACCTTATGATAAAGATGCGCGATGGGCACGAGAAGGTGTTGTTAATAACAAATTGCTCGGACAAATGCTTTCTGATCACTATTTTTCACGACCAGCCCCTAAAAGCACAGGCCGGGAGTATTTCAATATGAGTTGGTTGGAGGCGCAGTTAGTTAACTTTCCTGACATACCACCTGTCGATGTTCAGGCAACGCTGGCCGAGCTGACAGCAGCGTCTGTGTCACAGCAAATTATGTTGAGTGGTGGATGTGAGCGTCTATTGGTTTGTGGTGGTGGCGCACGTAACCCGCAGATAATGAGTCGACTTTCTGCCCTATTACCGGGGACGGAGGTTTGCCCGACAGATAAATATGGCCTAAGCGGTGATGATATGGAAGCACTGGCATTTGCCTGGTTAGCATTCCGTACAATGTCAGGTGCGCCAGGGAATTTACCCTCTGTTACCGGTGCGAGTACTGAAACTGTTTTAGGGGCGATTTATCCTGTTATTAATCAATAACAATGATAAGCTGTCTGGTATTTAGTGAGTCATAAACAGAGCTACGTTAATGTCAGAACATAATGAATTTGATGTTGCAGAATTGCGCCGTGAATATATTCGTGGTGGTTTAAGACGTAAAGATTTGACCAAAGAACCCATCGAACTTTTTGAGCGTTGGCTCAAGCAAGCATGTGAAGCTAAGTTGAGTGATCCGACGGCAATGTCTATAGCAACGGTCGATGAGAGTGGTCAACCGTATCAACGTATTGTGTTATTGAAGCATTTTGATACAAATAGTCTGATTTTTTATACAAATTTAGGTAGCCGGAAAGCAAAACATTTGGCGCACAATAACAAAATTAGCCTCCATTTCCCTTGGTATCCTTTGGAAAGGCAAGTCTCTTTTCTTGGTAGAGCTGAACGTCTTTCTCCTGTTGAAGTGGTGAAATATTTTCATAGTCGTCCTAGAGATAGCCAGATTGCCGCATGGGTATCACAACAATCTTCTCGTATTTCCGCACGCGGTGTTTTAGAAGGGAAGTTCCTTGAATTGAAACAAAAATTCTTGAATGGTGAGGTGCCTTTACCTAGCTTTTGGGGAGGATTCAAAGTGACTTTTGATTCTGTTGAATTTTGGCAAGGTGGCGCAAACCGGCTCCATGATCGGTTTATTTATCAACGGCAAGGCGATAGCTGGCATATTGACAGGCTTGCACCATAAATCGTGGATTATCATTTTTAGTACTGGCACTTATAGTATTGGCGTTTTATGCTATTCCCCACTTTTTTGAATAGCGATTTATATACCCTATGGATTTCAAGATGCATCGCGACGGCAAGGGAGCGAATCCCCGGGAGCATAGCAAACTATGTGACCGGGGTGAGTGAGTGCAGCCAACAAAGAAGCAACTTGAAAGATAACGGGTATACAACAGACAAAATACACAAATTGATGGAGCCATTAATGTCTAGCAATAACCTGATAAAACAACTGCAAGAGCGGGGCCTCATTGCCCAGGTGACGGATGAGAATGCGTTAGCGGAGAGACTGGCGCAGGGCCCTGTCTCCCTCTATTGTGGTTTCGATCCGACCGCTGACAGCTTGCATTTGGGGCATCTGGTTCCCTTGCTGTGTTTAAAACGATTCCAGCTAGCCGGGCATAAACCGGTGGCGTTAGTTGGTGGAGCGACGGGTTTGATTGGTGATCCGAGTTTCAAAGCCACTGAACGTAAATTGAATACTGAAGCTACCGTTAAAGAGTGGGTGGAGAAAATTCGTAGACAGGTTTCACCTTTCCTCGATTTTGATTGTGGCGAAAATAGTGCTAAAACAGCCAATAATTATGATTGGTTTGGCAACATGGATGTTCTGACTTTCTTGCGTGATATCGGCAAACATTTCTCAGTTAATCAGATGATTAACAAAGAGGCGGTTAAACAGCGTTTGAACCGTGATGATGTGGGTATCTCTTTCACTGAGTTTTCTTATAATCTACTGCAATCCTATGACTTTGCTCGCCTTAATGAAGTACATGGCGTTGAGTTGCAGATTGGTGGTTCTGACCAGTGGGGGAATATTACTTCTGGTATTGATCTAGCTCGTCGTATCAACCAGAAACAAGTATTTGGCATGACTGTTCCACTGATCACGAAATCTGATGGCACTAAATTTGGTAAAACAGAAGGTGGTGCTGTTTGGTTGGATCCGAAGAAAACCAGTCCATACAAATTTTATCAATTCTGGATTAACACTGCGGATGCCGATGTTTATCGCTTCCTGAAATTCTTTACCTTTATGAATCTTGAAGATATTGATGCTTTGGAAAAAGAAGATAAAAATAGCGGTAAAGCTCCTCGAGCGCAGTACGTGTTGGCAGAACAAGTCACCGGTATGGTGCATGGTGAAGAGGGGTTAGCAGCCGCTAAACGGATTACAGAAAGTTTATTCTCCGGTGCTGCTGCTGATTTGACCGAAGCGGATTTTGCTCAATTGGCGCAGGATGGTATGCCGGTCATTGAGTTGGAAAAGGGTGCAGATTTGCAACAAGCTTTGGTTAATGCTGGATTAGTGCCTTCTCGTGGTCAGGCGCGTACGATGATCAGTTCAAACGCTGTTGCAATTAATGGTGAAAAACAATCTGAACCTGAATATCTGTTTACTGACAGTAACCATCTGTTTGGGCGTTACACCCTGTTGCGTCGTGGTAAAAAACATGATTGTTTGATCTGCTGGAAATAACTAATATTATATATACCCTATGTATTTCAAGATGCATCGCGACGGCAAGGGAGCGAATCCCCGGGAGCATAGATAACTATGTGACCGGGGTGAGAGAGTGCAGCCAACAAAGAGGCAACTTGAAAGATGATGGGTATATGATGGGGCAACGGTAATGTTGCCCTTTCTCTTACTATGACTTTAATCTTATAAACAGAAGCCAGAATAAAAATATAGGCCGTCATCGTGAAAAATATTCTTTCAATTCAATCTCATGTTGTTTTTGGTCACGCTGGTAACAGCGCTGCGGAATTCCCGATGCGTCGGATGGGGGTGAACGTATGGCCATTGAATACAGTACAGTTTTCAAATCATACCCAATATGCTCAATGGAAAGGGTGTGTTATGCCGGCTAACCATCTTACAGAAATCGTTCAAGGCATTGAAGAAATCGAACAGCTCAAATCTTGTGATGCGGTACTGAGTGGATATATCGGTTCATCGGAGCAGGGGAGCCATATTATCGATATAGTGAAACGGGTAAAAGCGGTGAATCCTGACGCTTGGTATCTCTGCGATCCCGTTATGGGGCACCCAGAAAAAGGTTGTATTGTTGTGCCTGGGGTGGCCGAATTTTTATGTGAAGAAGCGCTCCCTGTCAGTGACATCATTGCGCCGAATTTGCTGGAACTTGAAACACTCAGTATGCAGAAAGTGGCTAATGTAGAACAAGCTGTTGTGGCTGCTCGAACACTATGTGAAAAAGGGCCGGATATTGTATTGGTTAAACACCTTAGTCGTGCTGGTTATCGGCCTGATCGTTTTGAAATGCTATTAGTGACTAAAGAACATAGCTGGCATGTGAATCGGCCTTTGGTGGATTTTGGCGAACATCAGCCAGTGGGTGTTGGTGATTTAACCAGCGGCTTGTTATTAGTTAATCTATTAAAAGGTGAGTCTTTACAAACTGCCCTCGAACATGTCACTGCTGCGGTTTATGAAGTGATGGTAACAACGAAAGATATGGGCGAATACGAACTACAAATTGTGGCTGCTCAGGACAGAATGGTGGCGCCTGACCATAAGTTTTGTGCAACACAATTGGATTAAGGCATTTAACCGTTCCACTGATATTGTGTGGAACGGTTTTTTATTTTTAAATTAACCCTTCGGCTTTCAATGCATCACGAACATGTGGACGTTCTGCGATCTTCTCTTGATAAGCTTTAAGATGAACCAGATTGGAGAGATCCAATTGCACTAAAGGTGCCCAATTACTGAGAGTGAATAAGTAAGCGTCAGCAACAGTAAAATGCTCCCCGGCAATGTATGGCTGTTTTGCTAATACTTCATCTATATACTTGAATCTTCTAAGTAGATTATTAATAGCAACAGGGCGATAATTTTCTGGTGTTCCTGGCATGAACAGGGGGGAATATCCTTTATGAATTTCACTGGAAATATGGCTAAGCCATTCAAGTTGATGATATCGCTCCATAGTTCCGGCTGGCGCAATTAATTTTTTGTCCGGTTTTTGGTCGGCAATATATTGAACAATAACAGCTCCTTCGGTGAGGATTTCATTGTTATCTAACAGAAGAGTGGGTATTTGGCCTTTTGGGTTGACTGCGAAAAAATCGTCGCCGTTCTCCGTTTTTTTAGTTTTCAGATCAACTTTAATCACGCTGAAATCAAGCCCTGCTTCACGAAGTATGATGTGAGGTGATAGAGAACAAGCTCCAGGTTGGTAATAAAGTTTCATGTATCGCTCCTTAAAAATTTCCGGTAATAGATATATAGGACAAAGGAACTCAGTAAGGCATTGTCATAGCCTTGATGTATACTATCATGGTATATATCAAATTGATAATTAAACGGATATAAGATAGTGGATTGTATCGTGATTAATCCTTTTCTATATTATGGTATAGAAGTGATTATTTATTTTTTTATCATTGTTTTCAAGTAGATTGTTGCATTAATATAGAAATTTAGGGGGAGTTACTGGATGAATTGACTTATCCAATACTTCCCCATATTTCGTGTCATATTGCATGTTTTACAACTGGTTATATTATACGGAATAAATAATAGAGATTATTGATAGTTGCAAGAATTCATCTTATATTGGTTATAAGATAATTAATATATTATTCTTGTTAAATGATTTGTAATCATAGGAAAATAAATTGAATTTATTTGTAAAATCACTAAAATAGACCATACATTGCCTATAGTTTCTTGTAAAAATATCTTTTTTATTCTCTTCATTAAATTTTTCAACTAACTCATTGTAAATATTATTGATTGCTTTGATTTGTCCATTAAGTTTATTGACTGAATTGTTTATATTTCTAAGGCTAAATGAAACATCTGATATATTTAAAGTAATTTCTTCCATCAATAAAGAGAGTTTGTATATTTGTTTTTTATCTTCTCCATCTGGAATATTCTTTAATAGTTGTTGTGTGTTTATATGTGTTTTTTCTGCGAAGTTTTTCTTGCTCTCAAAATCAATTTGAGATATTTCAAAGGGTTGTGGCAATTTTGAGATGAAACTATCTAGCTTACTAAAATCTGATTTAATTTCTTTCAATGCATGATTGACCCTGGCAATATAACCATGACCTAAATATCCGCTGCTAAGCGAACCTAAACAAGTTGTTGCTTTGTGTATATTTTTAATAATTCTATCCATATCTTGTTCATCGGAATTATATGCATATTCATAATTTTCTAATGCTGATGGCCAGCGATATAATGATCCACTAAACTCATTCCAAGAAGCTGCAATTTCTTGGGATAGATCATGATTTTTCAGGCATTCTGGCAATTTTATATTGGTAATTGATTTAAACATATTGGATATAATTAAAAAATCATTTTTCATTCTATGCACCTTGCTAAAATAATAAATATCATTAAATTGTATGAAAGCATGAAATATAATATTCAACCTAAAAAATTAAAATGATAATAAAAATAAAATATTGCACTGATAATTGATTGTATGAAAACTAAGTTGTTGATTATATTAAAGGACATATTATTGATTAGTGCAAGGAAACGAGATAATATTTTTTATTTCGGTAAAACAATTATAAGGTAATATCATTTAACTCTTTAATTACAAAGGGTTTCATAATTCTATCCAATAGTTTTTTATATTTTTATTTAAAATTAATTTTAACCTATTAGTAACGATTTAATGGTTTAATGGTTTAAT
>NZ_JAHZMK010000018.1:2612-24003 GCF_020387775.1 Photorhabdus antumapuensis | reverse complement strand
TTAATGGTTTAATGGTTTAATTAATTTATTATTTTATTGATAATAAAAGGCCCGAAAAACTGACTTTTCGGGCCTTGGCCTTATTGAGTTGAAAGTTACTGATTATTAATCAGATTATTTCAATTCCAGTTCATTCATTGCGGCAATGCTGAAACCACCGTCAACATGCAGGATTTCACCGGTAATACCGCCGGACAGATCCGAGCACAAGAATGTCGCAGCATTACCAACATCTTCAGTTGTTACAGTGCGGCGAATTGGGTTAACGGCTTCACAGTGAGCCAGCATCTTACGGAAATCCTTGATACCAGACGCTGCCAAAGTGCGGATAGGTCCGGCAGAGATACCGTTAACACGAACACCTTCAGCACCCATAGCGTTAGCCATATAACGAACATTAGCTTCCAGAGATGCCTTTGCCAGCCCCATTACATTATAGTTAGGGATTGAGCGCTCTGCGCCCAGGTAGGTGAGAGTCAGTAGAGCAGAATTTGGGTTCAGCATTTCACGGCAAGTTTTTGCCATGGCAACAAAGCTGTAAGAGCTGATATCGTGCGCGATTCTAAAACCTTCGCGGGTAACGGAACTGACATAGTTACCATCCAGTTGATCAGCAGGTGCAAAGCCAATGGAGTGAACAAAACCATCGAATTTTGGCCAAACTTTACTCAGTTCGGTGAACAGGGCTTCGATACTTTCGTCTTCAGCTACATCGCAAGGCAGAACGATAGTAGAGTTTAGGGAAGCAGCAAATTCTTCAACACGAGGTTTCAACTTGTCATTTTGATAAGTGAAAGCCAGCTCTGCTCCCTGGTCATGCATAGCTTTTGCAACACCATAAGCGATGGAGAGTTTACTGGCGACGCCAGTGATCAGAATGCGCTTGCCGGTCATAAAACCCATAACAGTATCCTTGTGTGATAACGCCGATAATGATATTCATGGATTAAAATTACTCACAGAGACAATATCAATATGACGTTTTATTGTTAATAAACCCAGTAATTCTATCACGCTAGGGAGAAATATGCTGTATTTTGCATTCTGCTCCGAGCAGTAATTATCGTTTTCTATATGTTAAGGAATATCCTGCCGCCAGGCATCAGCGGTGAGTGCTTCACCAAAATGGCTAGCGATCAGACGGCGGGTCATATCATGTAAAGGAGAAGCCAACACTTCTGCTGTATTTCCCCGCTCAACAACTTCCCCTTGATGCATGACCAGCACCTGATCGCTGATATGTTTCATCATGCCAAGATGCTGGGTGACATAGAGGTAAGAAATACCTTGTTTTTCCTGTAATTCCAACATCAGATTGATGATTTGAGATCGCATAGACATATCGAGTGATGCTAATGCCTCATCAGCAATAATAATCTGAGGTTGTAATATCAATGCGCGCGCCAGTGCTACCCGCTGTTTCTGGCCTGAGGCTAACATATGTGGATAATAATTGGCATGGTCCGGTAACAGGCCAACTTGTCGCAATGTCTGGTTGATCCGTTTTTCCCGCTCCATTGTATTGAGTTCGGTATTAAGCAGAAGGGGAATATCAAGAATTTGTCCAATACGCTGACGAGGATTTAGCGACGTACTTGGGTCCTGAAATATCATGCGAATACGTTGGCTGCGATAACTGTAATCACCGTAAGTGAGTTTATGGCCTTCGATCATGATTTCACCGGCAGTTGGCTCGATGACACCTGAAAGCATTTTTGCCAGTGTTGATTTGCCAGAACCGTTTTCACCAATAATTGCCAGTGTCTGTTTAGCTTTTAAGGTAAAGCTAACGGGTTTTACCGCATCAAGATGTTGACGATGAAAAAAACCGGTTCGATAGCGAAAAGTTTTAGCCAAATTCCTAACTTCCAGCAGAGTATTCACCAATTACTGTTCCTCCAGATTCAGTGGAAAGTGGCAGGCAAAAGCATGATTTTTAATCACCCGCAACCGTGGTGTTTCAATACACGTTTTTTGCGCATAAGGGCAACGCGGACCTAAACGGCAGCCGATTGGCAGATGTTCAAGGGATGGAATAGCGCCTGATAAG
This sequence comes from Photorhabdus antumapuensis, assembly GCF_020387775.1. Taxonomy (NCBI): domain Bacteria; kingdom Pseudomonadati; phylum Pseudomonadota; class Gammaproteobacteria; order Enterobacterales; family Morganellaceae; genus Photorhabdus; species Photorhabdus antumapuensis. Next base: position 21,953 of record NZ_JAHZMK010000018.1, on the reverse strand, counting down.
GTGTTTAACCTGCTTTTATGGGGCAAAGAGCTACCAAAATCAGGGATAGCGCGGCTTAACGCTTGTGTGTAGGGATGGTGTGGTGTTATCAGTAATTCATCGGGAACGGCGCTTTCGACCGTTTGGCCACAATACAGAACATTAATGCGATCCACCAGTTTGCTCATAACTTGCAAGTCATGACTTATCAGTAAAATGGTGGTGTGGTTGTTCTGATTTAATCGAGCTAGCAGACGGAAAATCTGAGCTTGCGTGGTTGGTTCCATCGCATTGGTTGGTTCATCTGCAATCAGCAGGCGTGGTTGGTTAGCCAACGCGATAGCAATCATGACCTTTTGGCACTCTCCCTCCGTTAATTCGCAAGGGAAGCTACTCATAATGTCTTTATGATCTTTAATGCCCACACGGTGGAGTAATTCAATAGCCCGGCGTTTTCGCCATTTGAAACGTTGCCACCAACGGCCTTTGTAAGTCCAGCTAGGGATGGCTTGAATGAGTTGCCGACCAATATTTTCAGAAGGATCAAGACAGGATTGTGGCTCCTGAAAAATCATTGAGATATTGTGGCCGATCACTTTGCGGCGCTGACGTGGAGTCAGACGGAGCAGGTCAATATCATCAAAGCGAAAACGGTCAGCCGTCACTTTGAGGTTATCTTTAGTGACTCCGCTTATTGCTTTGGCAATCAGGCTCTTACCTGAGCCTGATTCGCCCACCAGACCGCGTATTTCACCTTCTGTCAGTGACATACTGACGCGGTCAACTGCTTTGACTGGCCCTTTGGCAGTCATAAATTCAATAGTGAGATTGCGAATGTCGAGTAATGGCATTATTCCACCCCGGAATTAATTGCTCGGTGTAATCCATCACCTAATAAATTGACTAACAAGACACAGAACATGATTGCCGCGCCGGGTAACATAACGGTCCAGGGCGCAACATAGATTAGCTCCAGTGAATCGCCCAACATGGCTCCCCATTCGGGTGAGGGAAGTTGGGCGCCAAGATCAAGAAAACCCAGTGAAGCGATATCAAGTATGGCGATAGAAAGGGCACGAGTTAGCTCGTTGATCAAGGCGGCGGTAATGTTTGGTAATACGGCGTACCATAGAATATGGTAATTAGAGGCACCATCCAAGCGGGCGGCGATAACATATTCTTTATCTAGCTCATCGTGAACTGCGCTGTAAACTGTGCGAACGATACGTGGCAATAGCGCCAACCAAATAGCGATTATTGCATGCTGCAAACTGGCGCCGACAAAGGCGACGACAATAATTGCCAGCAATAGTGATGGGATAGAGAGTAATGTATCGAGAATATGATTGAGCACCGCGGATTTCAGTCCTCGTGTCATGCCTGCCAGACAGCCGATAATCAGACCACATAAAGCGGCGGCTAAAGTGACTAACAGCGCTGAACCGAATGTGGAGGCCGTACCTATTAGTAATCGGCTGAGAATGTCGCGCCCAAGATCGTCGGTACCTAGAAAAAATGCGATATTACCGTGATATGACCATGAAGGTGGCAGTAACTGATGACCAAGAAATTGTTGATCGAGCTTATAGGGGGCCAGATAGCTACCAAACAGACTTAGGGCGATCAGAATCAGCACCCCATAAAACCCCATCATTGCCAACATGTCAGAATAAAAAAAGCGCCAGATGACCTTTATCGGTGACGGCATTTTCTTTTCACGATAAAAATTATCTAAGGGCATACCATTCCTTATGCTTTAGAGGGTTAGTCATTGCGCCAATAATGTCAGACAGAACATTGACAGAAATCACCAGTGTGCCAATCACCATAACACTGGCAGAAATGGCGGAATAATCTTGCTGGCGAATGGCACTGACCAACCAATGGCCAAGTCCCGGCCAGTTAAATACCAGTTCCGTCATCATTGCCAGTGTCAGCATGGTGGAAAATTGTAATCCCAGTTTCGGAATGATAGGGGGCAACGCATTGTGTAATACATGACGACGGATAATTGTCAGCCTTGATAAACCACGGGTTGCGGCGGCTTTGATGTAGTTTTCACCAAAAACTTCTTCTGTGCTGTTTCTCATCAACCGGATAACTTCGGTTGTCGGTGCAACGGCGAGGGTAATAACGGGTAGCAGCAAGTGTTGCAGGGCACTGATGATCATCTCATTACGATAGGGTGATTTTGATAACCAGGCATCAATTAATGAGAAACCTGTTACAGGTTCAATCTGATATAGCAGATTAAAGCGCCCGGAGACGGGTAGCCAGCCGAGATAAAGGGAGAAAAATAGAGTGAGTAATAATGCTAGCCAAAAAATTGGGATGGAAAATCCGACTAAAGCAATGGAGATGATAACAGTATCCGCTGGTTTGTTACGCCATACTCCCGCAATAATCCCGAGTGGGATGCCGATTAGCAAGGCGGCAGAGAAAGCCAGAATACAGAGCTCCATTGTGGCGGGGAACACTTCCCGTAGTTGTTCGCTGATAAGTTCACCATTAATGCTGGATACGCCAAAATCCCATAGTAATAAGCTGTTGAAGTAGAATATATAAGCATCAAATAGGGATGCCCCGCTGAGTGGAGCATTGGGGGTAAAGTAACTGAGGCTAAAGCTTATCAGTGACAGGAAAAACAGGGTAATAATCAGCAATAGCAGACGACGGAGAGTGTAAATAATCATTTGCCATCCTTCTGAGTCATTCGGTTAGTCTCTTTTTCCCGATAAACGCCAGCGAAAGAGGCATTACCAAATGGACTGAGTACTAGCCCTTTAATATCATAACGGTAAGCCTGTAAATGCAGAGAATAGGCTAATGGTAATATAGGTAATTGCTGCTCAAGGGTTTGTTGAGCCACATGATAATACTTAATTCGGGATAATAATTGCTGGTTAATCAAGGCTTCCCGCAAAATTTTATCAAATGTTGGATCACACCAATGGCTGAAATTTGTCTGTGAAGCGATAGCCGCACAGCTTAATAGTGGACGGAAAAAACTGTCTGGGTCATTACTGTCAGTTGACCAGCCTGATAAGGTCATATCGTGAGATTTATCCATCAGTTTGGTTTCCTGAAAGCGGCCTTCAACAGGCTTGATACTCATGGTAATACCAACTTGTGCTAAATCGGCCTGAATCAGCTCTGCCATTTTGAGTGGACTTGGATTATATGATTGAGAGGCGGAAGGTACCCATAAGCTCAATTGCAAGCCATTTAATCCGAGATCATTGAGCATTTTACGGGATTTTTTTGGGTTGTATTCCGTAATTTCAGTTTGATTATCATAAGCCCATGATGCTCGAGGTAAAATTGATGAGGCTGTCTCCGCCGTACCATAATAGATGGATTGCATCAGCCGTTGGTTATTAATAGCGTAGGCAATGGCTTGCCGAACCTGTAGCTTATCAAGTGGTGGCTTGCTGGTATTGAAAGCCAGATAAGCGATATTCATTCCTGGGCGTAAAGTCAGACGCAGGCGGGGATCATCTCGTAAAACTGTAAGCTGACTGGCAGCGGGATACGCTAATACATCACATTCACCGGTTAAGAGTTTAGACATCCTGCCGGTACCGCCGGCACCGACGTCAATAACTATCTGGCGCATTTGTGGTTTGCCTTTCCAGTATTGATCATGGCGAACCAGCCGGATAAATTGTCTGGTCCGATGATCTTCCAACATAAACGGGCCTGTGCCGACAGGTTTCCAGTCAATTTGTTCATGGCGATTCATTTGATGCAATTGTTGCCCATATTCTTGTGAAAGTATTGGGGCATAGTGGGTTGCCAAATGCCAAAGAAAAGAAGCATCTGGTTCGTTCAAGCGAAATTCCACCGTATATTCATTAAGTTTACGGATACTTTGAATAGAATCGGCCAGTTGGAGGCTGTCAAAATAGGGATAATGCCCGCCATTGACGTTGTGATAATAGTGTTGCTTATCAAACAGACGTTTAAAGCTGAAGATGACATCATCAGCATTCATGTTACGGGTCGGAGTAAACCAGTCTGTTGATTGAAATGAGACATTATGGCGCAAATAAAAACGGTAGGTAGCGCCATTATCCAGTACCTCCCAACGGGAGGCTAATTCAGGGAGCAAACGGTAAGTGTAAGGGTCAACATCCAGTAAACGCTCATAGAGTTGTGCTGCCAGTGTATCGACAGTTAAGCCGCTGCTAGCCAGTTGAGGATTAAAGGTATTCAGGTTACCGTTAACGCAATAAATAAACCCTTGTTGCTGAATGTCAGCCGGAACGTGGGGATTTTTTTCAGGCGTAGCTATTGTTTCTGCAATAGCAGGGACTGAAAGGGATAATATGATCCAATAAATCAAACTGCGCATATAAGGCATCTGTTATTAATTAGAATTGACACATTGTATCTCAATTCGCGCTTGAGCCCAAAAAAACGCTGCGGGGATGGTAATGAGAAAAATTCTCAACAAAGTGCTTTACAAAACGTATTGATAACCATTATCATCTGTATCGCACTTCCCGGGAACAGTTGTTATGTCCCAGGAAAGGCACGACATTGCTCACATTGCTTCCAGTGTTTTTTAGCCAGCTCGGGTGCTGGCTTTTTTTTATCTGTAATCCGGCTCACTTATCGCCGACATTGATATCATATTTCTTCATTAAGCCTCGTAATTGATAATAGGTCAGCTGTAGTTTCTCTGCTGCTTTTCTTTGGTTAAACCTGCTCTCTTTTAATGATAACTCTATTAATTGTCGTTCGCTGTCATGTTGCCACTGTTTCAAATTAACAGGCAGTGAAGGCAGAAGTCGTGAAGATAAATCATTACTATCATCAACATTGGCTATAAAATGCGGTGTGGAGGCGAATGGGTTAATAATAATATTATCAAGTTGAGCAGAATTTTCGCCGTGACGATAAACCGATCGTTCCACAGCATTTTTCAGTTCACGGATATTACCGGGCCAGGTGTAATTCTGTAACTGTTTTTTTGCCTGGTCAGTGAAACCGGGAAATAGTGGTAAATCAAGTTCGCGGCACATCTGAATAGCAAAATGTTGTGCTAGCAACATGATATCCTGCTGCCGTTGCCGCAATGGTGGGATTTTAACTACATCGAAAGCCAATCTATCGAGCAAATCAGCGCGGAATTGCCCTTTAGCTGCCATTGCGGGCAGATTATCATTGGTCGCGCATATCAGTCGAGCATCGACTTGTAATGGTTGACTGCCGCCAACGCGTTCAAGATGCCCATATTCAATGACGCGCAATAGCTTTTCCTGAACTTGCATTGGTGCGGTTGCCAGTTCATCAAGAAATAGCGTACCCCCATCGGCACGTTCAAATCTTCCTTGATGTCTTTTTTGTGCGCCAGTAAATGCGCCAGCCTCATGACCAAATAACTCTGAATCCAATAGATTTTCATTCAAAGCCGCGCAGTTTAGGGAGATAAATGGTCCTTGCCAGCGGGGGGATAAATAATGCAAACGGCGGGCAATCAGCTCTTTGCCGGTGCCGCGTTCCCCAATAACGATAACGGGTTTGTTTAATTTTGCCAGCGCGGATACTTGCTCCAGGATTTCAATAAAGCTGTTTGCTTCACCTAATAGATTTTCCGTGGTGTCATTCATGGTTATTTTCACCAATAATTGGTTATTTTAGCCACTTTATTATGTTGTGATAAAAAGTCAAATAAAAAAATTTCTTTATATTTCATAAAAATAGAGCAAGTGAAAAGTTGGCACGACTTTTGATATGAGTATGGGATAGGAAATAGCAGTGACATCAATAATACCAACCAATCTTAACCAAAGAGGATAATTTACTATGGGTATTTTCTCTCGTTTTGCTGATATCGTGAATGCCAATATCTCTTCATTACTGGATAAAGCGGAAGATCCGCAGAAAATGATTCGCCTGATGATTCAGGAAATGGAAGACACTTTAGTTGAAATTCGTTCAACTTCTGCTCGTGCTCTGGCAGAGAAAAAGCAGTTATCTCGCCGCATTACCTCAGGTGAACAACAAATGCACGATTGGCAGGAGAAAGCGGAACTGGCGTTGAATAAAGAGAGAGACGATTTAGCGCGGGCAGCTCTGCTTGAAAAACAGAAAGTGGCTGCTTTAGTGGAGACATTGAAACATGAATTAACCGTATTGGAAGAGACACTTGAGCGTATGAAAGGGGAGATTGTTGAGCTTGAAAACAAACTTAGCGAAACCCGAGCAAGACAACAGGCGTTGGCTCTGCGTCATCAGGCGGCAGCCTCTTCCCGACAGGTTCGTCACCAACTTGACAGCGGTAAAATTGATCAGGCAATGGCTCGCTTCGAACAATTTGAACGCCGTATCGATCATATGGAAGCGGAAGCAGAAGCCGTGGGCATGGGAAAACAAAAATCTCTGGATCAACAGTTTGCTGAATTAAAAGCAGACGATGAAATCAGTGCGCAGTTAGCGGTAATGAAGGCTAAAATAAATGCTAATAAAGAACAACATTAAATGTTGCTGCACTCAACTAACCATTAAGGAAAAGTGATGGGTTCTATATTTCTTGGCATTCCACTGACTATCTTCGTACTTTTTGTATTACCCATCTGGTTGTGGCTGCATTATAACAGCCGGAATTCAAACCAAAGTCAGTTGGATCAGCATGAAATTCAGCGTTTGGCGGAGCGTGTACAACATATGCAGGCACGAATTAAAACATTGGAAGATATTCTAGATGCAGAACATCCTGACTGGAGGCAATCATAATGTCGAATGGTAACCGCCGGAAACTGTATCGAATACCTGAGAAGGGTAAGATTAAAGGTGTTTGTGCCGGGTTGGCCTATTATTTTGATGTACCAGTACGTTTAATTCGTGTTATCGCGGTATTGTCGCTCTTCTTTGGCCTGTTTGGTTTTGTGGTTGTTGCTTATATTGTATTGGTTTTCATCCTTGATCCGGCGCCCACGGGTTATACCGAAGAGGCCCATTTTTCAGCACAAAACTTGCTGAATGAAATCGACTATCAATTGAAATCGGGAGAGATTCGCCTGCGTCAAATGGAGCGTTATGTCACTTCGGAAACGTTCAGCGTTCGCAGCCGTTTCAGGCAGCTTTGATAATAATTTAGGAATGCCTTGGGCTAGTTGTGGAGTCATTAATGTTGAAACGAACTCATGAAGCGGCGGAACACGATAATTGGTTCCGGGAACAAGTGAAACAAGGTCTCAATGAGGCCGATGATCCTAACACGGTTTGGGTTTCTCATAAGTTGGCCAAACAAGAGATGCAATGTCAGCGTGAAGCCCTGCAAGCACGAGTTGCAGGAAAAGTTAAATGATGCAACTAACTGGTATTGCCTGATCGTAATACTTATCACAGGAGAGACATGAAACGGCTGCAAAATGAATTAACTTCGCTGGTTAATCGTGGGATGGATCGTCATTTGCGGTTAGCTGTAACAGGATTAAGTCGTAGTGGTAAAACAGCGTTTATCACCTCTTTGGTTAATCAGCTACTTAACCTCCATAGCGGTGCCCGGTTGCCGTTATTTTCTGCTGTGCGTGATGGTCGTTTGTTGGGTGTAAAACGGGTTCCTCAACGCGATTTGGGCGTTCCTCGTTTTACCTATGATGAAGGGTTGACCGCACTTTACAGCACACCACCTGCCTGGCCGACACCGACACGGGGTGTCAGTGAAATCCGGCTAGCACTGCGTTACCGTTCTGAGAATTCTCTATTGCGTCATTTTAAAGAAACTGCCACGTTATATCTGGAAATTGTGGATTATCCCGGCGAATGGCTGCTAGATCTCCCGATGTTGGCGCAAAGTTACTTAACATGGTCACATCAGATGAATGGCTTATTGCGGGGACAAAGGGCTGAATGGGCAAAACCTTGGTTGGAACTTTGCAAACAGTGCGATCCACTGGCACCCGCAGATGAGAATCTATTGGCTGCTATTGCTCAGGCTTATACGGAATATTTGGTTAAATGCAAAGAGCAAGGGTTGCATTTTATTCAACCGGGGAGATTTGTTCTGCCCGGTGACATGATGGGGGCTCCGGCTTTACAATTTTTCCCGTGGCCGGATATCAACAATATCACAGAGTCACAATTTGCTCAGGCAGATCAACACACGAATATCGGTATGTTGCGTCAGCGCTTTGAATATTACTGCCAGTCGGTTGTGAAAGGGTTTTATAAAGCGCATTTTCTACGTTTTGATCGGCAGATTGTATTAATCGATTGTTTACAGCCATTGAACAGTGGACCACAAGCATTTAATGATATGCGTTTGGCGTTGACACAATTAATGCAGAGTTTTCATTATGGTAAACGAACGCTCTTCCGCCGCCTGTTTTCCCCTTGCATTGATAAATTAATGTTTGCTGCCAGTAAGGCAGATCATGTTACCGCAGATCAGCATGCTAATTTGGTTTCTTTACTCCAGCAATTGGTTCAGGAAGCCAGACAAAATGCGGTTTTTGAAGGTATCAGCATGGATTGTGTTGGCTTGGCATCGGTACGGGCGACAGAAAGTGGCATGATTGAACACAATGGTGAAAGGATTCCGGCGTTGAAAGGATATCGGCTTACCGATGGTAAATCACTGACATTTTTTCCCGGAGAGGTGCCCCGGCGTTTACCTGAGGATAATTTCTGGCAAAAACAGGGTTTCTCTTTCGAGGAGTTTAGCCCTTGTCCGGTAAATGTTGATACACCATTGCCTCATATTCGGTTGGATACCGTGCTGGAATTTTTAGTAGGAGATAAAGTGAAATGACGGAGCCCTTGAAGCCAAGAATTGACTTTGAAGAGCCCTTACCGGGGCCACAAGAGCCGGTTTTAAAGTCCGCTCAGATCTTTGATGAAAAAGACATGGCGAATTTCTATCCTGTATCGCCAGAGCTTGAAACGGCAGAGCGCGAAGGTCAGGTGGAAGGGATAGTTAACGCAGCACTGAAACCCAGGCGTAGTTGCTGGCGTAAAATGGTCTATGGTGCTCTGATTTTATTGGGCGTGAGTGCTATTGCTCAGCTTGTACAGTGGATTTATCAATCATGGCAGCAACAGGATTGGAGCGCGTTAGGTGCAGCGGCAGCGGGGAGCATGATTGTCTTTGCGGGTATAGGTTCTCTTGCCAGTGAGTGGCGTCGCCTTTATCGGCTAAGAATGCGGTCTGAGGAACGCGAGACTGCGAGAGCGTTATTGCAACATCATGGTGTGGGTAAAGGGCGGGAATTTTGTGAGAAGTTGGCAAGTCAGGCGGGTATCGAACAGCATCACCCGGCGTTACAGCGCTGGCGGGCCGCTTTACATGATACACATAACGATCGTGAAGTGATGGTGTTGTACAGTAAATGGGTTCAACCTGTTTTGGACTCTCAAGTCAGGGCTGAAATCAGCCGCTGTGCTGCGGAATCAGCATTAATGATAGCAGTCAGCCCGTTGGCCATTGTCGATATGGCATTTATTGCCTGGCGTAATATCCGGCTAATTAATCGTATTGCAGCGCTATATGGTATTGAACTGGGATATTTCAGTCGTATTCGGCTCTTCCGCCTTGTTCTGCTGAATATTGTTTTTTCTGGTGCTTCGGAAGTGGTGCGGGAAGTGGGTATGGATTGGTTATCGCAGGATATCGCCGCGCGTCTTTCTGCCAGAGCCGCTCAAGGGATCGGTGTCGGTTTACTGACCGCCCGACTGGGTATCAAAGCGATGGAATTATGCAGGCCATTACCTTGGATAGAAGGTGACAAACCTAAATTAGGAGATTTCCGTCGTCAGCTAATCACTCAACTTAAGAATATCCTGCCAAATAAGTCTAAGAATATAGTTAATTAAATGATATATGCTTTAATTCTATCTGAACGCACAAAATATCCAGATAACGACAATATTTTACGTTATTTTATTAATCTGTTTTATAATCAATCTTAAAATTTGTTTATTTTAGTGAAAGTTTCAAATGCTGTGTTATTTACCACATTAAAAAACCGGAGTCTGGTCAATTTTTACTGACAGAATGCTTCATATGAATAATCGTAGAGAGTAGTATTTTAAAAAATGATATGTATTCGTGTAAATAAGGTCAAAACAGATGCGCTTAGAAGTTATTTGCCATGATCGAATTGGGCTGACCCGTGAATTGCTCGATCTACTGGTATTAGAGAATATTGATTTAAAAGGGATAGAAATATCCCAAATCGGCCGGATTTACCTTAATTTTTCACCAGTTGATTTCAATGTATTTCGTAAATTGATGGCGGAAATTCGCCGTATTAATGGTGTTATTGATGTTCGTACCGTCTCTTTTATGCCTTCTGAAAGAGAACACAAAGCGATGTGTGCACTGTTGGAATCCTTGCCTGAGCCTGTTTTTTCAGTTGATCTGAAAGGAAATATTGAGCTTGCTAACTCTGCGGTGTTTAAGCTGTTTGGTGTTAGTGAGGAACAAACTTATCAAAAACCTATCGGGCAGTTTATCAGCGGTTATAACTTTTCGCGCTGGTTTGAAAATAAAAATGTCCAGCAACGTGTGGAAAGGATAACTCTCAAAGGTCTGGACTACCTGATGGATATTACTCCCATTCAACTGATTGATGAAAAGCAGAAAATGCAGTGTGTTGGCACAGTAATTATGCTCAAATCCGCGGCCCGAATAGGGAATCAACTGAAAAAACTGGCTGTCAATGATGGTAGTGAGTTTAAGACGATTATCGCTGTTAGCCCAAAAATGACTCAGATTATTGAGCAGGCCCGTAAAATGGCGATGCTGGATGCGCCACTGTTGCTGATTGGCGAGACAGGAACTGGCAAAGATATTCTGGCAAAAGCCTGTCATTTACACAGCTTACGCGGAAAACAGCCCTTTTTGGGGTTGAACTGCGCATCGATGCCGGATGATGTAGTAGAAAGTGAACTGTTTGGCTATGCTGCCGGCGCTTATCCTAATGCAATTGAAGGAAAGAAAGGTTTCTTCGAGCAGGCTAATGGTGGCACTGTTTTATTGGATGAAATTGGTGAAATGTCGCCACAGATGCAAATTAAGCTGCTGCGTTTTCTGAATGACGGTACTTTCCGCCGAGTAGGGGAAGAAAACGAAGTCAAAGTGAATGTCAGGGTTATCTGTGCTACACAAAAAAATCTGGTTGAATTGGTGCAGCGAGGGGAATTTCGCGAAGATCTCTATTATCGCCTTAATGTGTTGGCGATTACACTCCCGTCGTTGCGTGATCGCAAAGCAGATATTATGCCGCTGGTGGAGTATTTTATTGAGCGCTTTTCTGAAGAGCAGGGAGTACTGAAACCGAAATTGTCCCCTGAACTTTCTCACTTTCTGACGAGTTACAGTTGGCCCGGTAACGTAAGGCAGTTACAAAATTCCATCTATCGGGCGCTGACTCAGCTCGAAAATATGGAGCTGACGCCGCGGGATATACAACTGCCAGAGTTTGAAACAGAGGTTTCTTTTAGTGAGGATGTGTTCAATGGTTCTCTGGATGAAATCAGTAAACGTTTTGAACGTTCGGTGCTGACGCGTCTTTATCGGCACTATCCCAGTACGCGTAAACTGGCTAAACGTCTTGGGGTATCGCATACGGCGATTGCCAATAAATTGAGAGAATATGGTCTGAGTAGCAGGAAGCATACTACTGAATATGAGCCGGATGATGACGAATAAAATAATGCCCACCGGAAGTGGGCACTATACAAATCACGGGATTTATTTCAGTACGGCCAGTGCGCTATCGTAATCTGGCTCATTAGTGATTTCATCAACCAGTTGGCTATAAATCACGTTATCGCTTTCATCAAGCACAATGACTGCACGGGCTGTGAGACCACTCAGAGGACTGTCGCTGATGGCAACGCCATAATCTTCACTGAAAGTACCGCCCCGCAGGGTAGATAGCGTGACGACATTTGATAACCCTTCCGCGCCACAGAAACGGGACTGAGCAAAAGGCAGATCGGCAGAAATGCACAGTACGACGGTATTTTCCAAATCATTCGCGACCTGATTAAATTTACGTACTGATGCCGCACAAACACCGGTATCGATACTTGGGAAAATATTCAGCACCTTATTTTTTCCGGCATAGTGGCTAAGAGAGACATCGGAGAGATCTTTGGCTGTCAGAGTAAAATCTTTCGCTTTTTCCCCTGATGTTGGGAACTGGCCGTTTACGGCGATATCATTGCCTTGAAATTTTACTGTTTGTGTCATAGTTTTCTTCCTCTGATAAATGAACCACGATTGTCCAGTGTAGAAGAATATCCGGCTCTTGCCCATCAAAAATAGTGCTTGTGAGAGTAAAATTGTCTGATTGTGTCATTTTGGCAATGGTTTATAATTTAGTGATGGGATATCTATTTTATAACAGGGCAGACTATTACCTTATGCGTTATTTCAATCTGATTTCTTGTGCACTACTTATCAATAGTTCTCTTATCACCGTTTCTGCTTTTGCTGCGGAAGTTCCTCCTGGCACTCAACTTAATGACAAACAGGAACTGGTGCGTCATCTAAAAGACGAACCGGCATCCTTAGACCCGATTAATGCTGTCGGTCTGACAGAGGCGCAAGTTCAGCGTGATCTGTTTGAAGGGCTGGTGAATCAGGATGCGTATGGCAACGCCATTCCTGGTGTCGCAGTAGCGTGGAAAACAGCAGACAACAAAACTTGGTTTTTTACGTTGCGTTCTGATGCCCGTTGGTCAAACGGCGATCCCGTTACTGCGACAGATTTTGTGTATAGTTGGCAGCGGTTGGTCACGCCGGCTAATACGTCATCTTTCGCTTGGTTTGCCGCACTAGCGGGTATTGAAAATGCTCAGGGAATTATTGATGGTAAATTAATTCCTGCAAAACTGGGTGTTGAGGCCATTGATAAACACACACTAAAGGTGACGCTAAACCGGCCTGTGCCTTATTTTCCTAACCTGACGGCGAATTTCAGTCTCTATCCGGTAAATAAGAAGATAGTAGAAAAATATGGGAAAGAGTGGATAAAAGTTGGCAATTTGGTGGGGAATGGCGCTTTCGAATTACATGATCGAATTATTAATGAAAAAATCGTCCTGACACCAAACCCTTATTACTGGGAGCATAAAAAAACGGTCCTGACTAAAGTCACATTCGTACCCATTAATCAGGAATCACACGCCACTAAACGCTATCTGGCGGATGATTTGGATATCACCGAATCCTTCCCGAAAAATATGTATAAAAAATTGCAGCATGATTTACCTGGGCAAGTCTATACTCCGGATCAGTTGGGGACCTATTATTACGCTTTTAACACACAGCGTGCACCGACTAATGATGCCAGAGTGCGTAAAGCGCTTTCCATGGCAATTGACCGTAAAGTCATTGCGGAAAAAGTCTTGGGGACAGGCGAGAAACCTGCCTGGCATTTTACGCCGGATGTGACCGCCAGTTTCCAGCCGATGATCAGTGAAATGGAGCAACATACACAAGCAGAATTGGACCAACAAGCCAAAGTTTTGTTACAAGCGGCTGGTTACGGGCCGAACAATCCACTGAAACTTTCTCTGCTCTATAATAATTCCGAGAACCACCAGAAAATTGCTATCGCTATTGCTTCTATGTGGAAGAAGAAACTGGGTGTGCAAGTGAATCTGATGAATCAGGAATGGAAAACTTATATTGATAGCCGTAACACGGGCAATTTTGATGTTATTCGTGCATCTTGGGTTGGTGATTATAACGAACCCTCTACATTTCTAAGCCTGTTAACTTCAACGCATAGTGGCAATATTGCTAAATTCCATCAGGCGAATTATGACAAATTGCTACAATCTGCTAGTTTGCGAACAGATAATGCTTTAAGGAACGATGACTATAACAAAGCGGAGCAAATGATTGCTGAACAGGCACCTATTGCACCGATTTATCAATACACTAATGGCAGGTTGATAAAGCCTTGGTTAAAAGGATACCCGATCACCAATCCTGAAGACGTGGCATACAGCCATACTATGTACATAATTAAGCACTGAGGGTAAGGAGTTGGATGTGGAAACCATTTATGGCTCATTACTGAAAGAGGCTGATGCAGTCTATGCTTGTCAGTTTGATGGTCAAGGCGGCATGACAGCGATTGATATGAATGGATTAGCCACACCAACTCAACCTTTTTGGCAACATTTGGATTACCATAATCCGAAGAGTTATCGCTGGATAATGGACACTGATTTGTTGCCAGAAACTGTCAAAAAGGGGCTGGCTGGAGAGAGTGTTAGGCCGAAAATAATCCGCACTGGCGGTGGGACGATGATCACGCTGCGAACAATTAATAGCAATAAAAGTGAACGTCCCGATCAACTAGTCACGTTCCGTATTTATATTAATGCTGAAATTGTTATTTCCAGTCGTCATCGTAAAGTGCATTCACTTGAGCAGGTATTGAATGATTTACAAAATGGTATAGGCGCGAAAACGACCGGGCACTGGTTGGTTGAAATGGTTGATGCAATAACCGATGAAGTGGGTAATTTTATTGAAGATCTTCATGACAACCTTATTGAGCTTGAGAATATGATTCTGGAGCAACGGATACCAGAACGGGGTGGGTTAGCTTTATTGCGTAAACAATTGATTATTCTGCGTCGTTATATGGCGCCTCAACGAGATGTATTTGCCCGTCTTGCGGGTGAAAGATTACTCTGGATGAGTGATGAAGATCGTCACCGAATGCAGGAAATATCTGACCGCTTGGGAAGAGAATTGGATGATTTGGATGGTTGCATTGCTCGCACGGCAGTTATTTCAGATGAAATGACATCCATAATGGCGGGTGCGATGAACCGCCGTACTTATACTATGTCATTACTTGCTATGATTTTTTTGCCGACAACATTCCTGACCGGATTATTTGGTGTCAACCTTGGTGGTATTCCTGGCAATGAATATTATTTAGGTTTTGCTATCTTCTGTTTATTGTTATTCGGGTTGGTTTTGTTTGTTGCGTGGTGGTTAAGGCAAAGTAAATGGTTATGAAAATTAAATAATTATACCTAATAGATTTCGAGTTGCAGCGCGGCGGCAAGTGAACGAATCCCCAGGAGCATAGATAACGATATGACTGGGGTGAGTGAAAGTAGCCAACAAAGCAGCAGCTTGAAAGATGAAGGGTATATTTGGAGAGATGAAACACAACTGCGGGGAAATGTTACTAAAATGGGTTCTTAATTTGAGATATATCAATATTCACCAATCGTCATTGAGGCATGATAACTCTTGCAGGTGAAAACAACGTTAAGCGATGAACGTTGTTCTCCGTAATTGTAGTTTTTCTCACATAAGTCTTTATACAGAATAATTGCCCATTCTTGTGCCGATATTAATTTATAATGTCGGCTTTTTTTATTTTTCATTGTTGTTGTAGGAAAACAATGAAAAATCAAGATGAAAAAGAAGAAGAAATTAACGCTCTGAAATATATCCAGAGCGATATGATTAAGAATAACTATTTTACTTCAACAATATCCAACCGTTCCGATTGATAATCGGACTGATCTTCTATATCAACAACGGGTTGTATGGGTAATTCTTCGCGGTCAAAGGCGAGATCACCACCATCAATAACTTTGCTGCCGTGAGTGATATGTTTAAAATCGAATAAATTAAAATCGCTGAGATGAGATGGAACGACATTTTGTACCGCACGAAACATGGTTTCAATTCTGCCCGGATAACGCTTATCCCATTCCCGTAACATATCCTTAATAACCTGGCGTTGCAGGTTGGGTTGTGAACCACAGAGATTACAAGGAATGATCGGGAATGCTCTGGCGGTTGCATAGCGCTCAATATCTTTCTCACGGCAATAGGCAAGAGGGCGAATGACAATGTGTTTACCATCATCACTCATCAACTTTGGTGGCATACCTTTTAGTTTGCCGCCGTAAAACATGTTGAGAAATAAAGTCTGCAAAATATCATCACGATGATGGCCTAATGCAATTTTCGTTGCACCCAACTCAGTGGCTGTACGATATAAGATGCCACGGCGCAGACGCGAACAGAGTGAACACGTTGTTTTACCTTCGGGTATTTTCTCTTTCACTATGCCATAAGTATTTTCTTCGACAATTTTATATTCGACACCCAGTTCATCCAGATAAGCGGGAAGGATATGCTCAGGAAAACCGGGTTGTTTCTGATCCAGATTAACTGCAACAAGTGAAAAATTAACTGGAGCGCTTTTTTGCAGATTTTGCAGGATAGATAGCAGGGTATAGCTGTCTTTACCACCAGAAAGGCAGACCATAATACGATCGCCTTCCTCAATCATATTGAAATCAGCGATTGCTTGACCGACATCACGGCGTAAACGCTTCTGTAATTTGTTCAGGTTATATTGTTGTTTCTGATCCACCACGGACACTCTGTAGATAATGTTTAAATGGGATTTAGGGGATGGAGTATACCATTTTTATTACCTGACACCTTAAAAGAGTTTGCGATAGATTCCGCTCGTTTTTACCTGTTAATGCTAATGAAATGAATTGATAGCTTTTTCTGTTGTCGAAGGTGAAGAGCACCCATACTCTGGATTCTATTGGTAACCGGTATCAGAATGGAGATGAAAATCAGATTGCAGTGCTGCAATTTAATCATGGTCTGACTGTTATTTATATTGAGCCTCTTGAGTTAGTACAATGAATAATGTTTTTGAATTAAGATTATTATTGTTGATATGAGAGAAAATGCTGTACCTATATAAGTGCTAATGATACATGTTTTCATCCAATGCGTTAGACTGGAGGGTAGATTTTGAATAAAGTCATAAGATTCTTGGTGCATATATTTACTATCAGGCTGATTTATCTTCATTTTTTTTCCAGTTAATAACCTGTAGAAGAACAAAACGACGTGAATCTGATCACGCATCCTTCCGAAGCGTTGTATCATTATGCCTGTTGGTAAATAAAGTCCTTTTTCTATATATAATTCAATAATTTTATCCATCTTTTTTTGATTTATTTTGTAAATGGCTATTGATATAATCAAAAATAAAAGAGATAAGAAAAGACATATTGTCATTATCAAATCCAATATTCTCATAGTTAATTTCCTATAAACAAATCTACAGTAAATTCCGCAGCTTTCTCAAATCCATAGTTATCTATAGCCTTCCTGGCTACGTGTTCTTCTGAAAAAGCCCTAATTAAAGAACGGAAAGATATATTTGTCATATGTAAGAAATACTATCCCAATAGCGAAAGATAATAAAATGATTAAGAGATAATAACAATAAGAGAAATTATTCTGTGCATATTAATCTCCAAAAAAATACTCAATAGAAGATTTACCCATTGCATTCTCCATTTTTATTTCTAATATGATCTCCAGGTTTTAGTGCGTATTTTAGTTGAAAACATAAGAGTATTTATGACATAAAGCCGTTACTGTTGATATAAAGAAGAATATAAAACTTATATTAATGGTGATGAAATATGTTTTTATCCAATGAGTTAAACTGGAAGGTAAATTTTGAATGAAATCATAAGATTCTTGATACATGTATTTACTGTCAGGTTTATTTATTCTCATTCTTTTTCCCGTTAATAACATGTAGAAAAATGTAGCAACCTGAAACTGACCATAAACACCGATAAAACGACCAATGTTCACACCTGTTGATAACAAAAGCCCTTTTCCTATATATAATTCAATAATTTTATCCATCTTTTTCTGATTTATTTTATAAATAGTTATTGATATAGCAAGAGAAAGAAGAAAAGAAGAAAAAGAAACAAGTAAAATGATAAAAGTGATTCTATTCATATTAAAAGCCCATTGAGTATTCAACAATAAGTTCGAGGAACCATTCTCCACCTTTGCTGCCAATATAACCACCAGCAAGGCCGCCGCCCGCCATGCAAAGTCCGACAGTTAAGCCATCAGTTGCAGCTCCAAGAGCAACACATGCTGCACCTGCTGCCGTGCTGCTCAAATATCCTATACCCATCCCGCCACCTGTTCTACCTGCAAATTTACTATATTCTTTGATAGCTACTTTTTCACATTTTCCTGTTTTCCCATAATTACAGGCATCAATAACCTGTCCGGTGGTATCAATAAAATCTAGGCCAATGGCAACTCGGCCGCCATATTTCATCCATTTAATCATTTTTTCACTTTGCATAATTGTTTGACTATATCCCTTTATTGCGCCAACTCCGACTTTATCCCATTGATGAGCAATGGCTTTAGTGGATAACTTTAGCGCATGTTTTAAATTAGGATGTTGGTCGATTTTCAAAGAGAGTCGGCCAACTTTATTCAATAATCCCTTTAGGTTACCCATAATCAATTGTCTTTCTACATAAAACTCGGGACTGACATATTTTCGGTTTAGCCCATTTAGCCGATATTCTTTTTGATAAAGCTTCTGTAATTTTGACAGATTTTTTTTAATTTGGGAGAAATAAGTATCACCCAGAGATGAAGCGGTACCAACCAAAGTTCCCCCCTGATCCAGCACATAGTGAAACAGGCCAAAATGACGATGCAGAAATGCCGCGTATTCATTGGGTAAAGTTGCAATGGATCGGTTTACTTCATACTGAGATTGCTTCAATAGCTGTATTATATGTGGCGGATTATAGGAATCTGGATCTGCAACCAGCAGGATTTGTCCCGGTTTCAGGAATCGGTAATTTGCATTTAATGACATAAAATACCGGGCCGCTTCGCTATTTGAATGGCTGAATAACAGACTTGCCTGAAAACTCAATCCTCCAGGTTGCTGTACGACACAGAAACCGGGTTGAATGTTTCTTTTCATAAATACTCTATTTGTTCCTGTGGTAGTTTTTAACATGTTGGCCCGACGTTAGATAACATAACTTAATCAGATAATCGGATTATCTTCAACATATAGCAAACGGGTTTCTAATCTCTATGGAGTGAGTATTTATAGGGGGTTAAGTGATGTATAAATTCAATCTGATGTTGTCGGTTAATATTGATTAATTTACGGTTTTTTATTTATTAAAGGATAGCAATAGTGATAAAAATTTTTTATTATCTTTGACCTGACTACGAGCCTGCAATATTTACATTTATATAAGATACTTAACGATTCATTACAATTCTCTTATTGAAATCGAAGAAAAATAACTCAGAATGGAAAATTGGACACAAGGTAAATTAATTAAGGTGTAGTATGGAAAATATGATTTATGTGACGATAAATGGTGAATCTCAGGGGCTTATTTCTCAAGGATGTTCGACTTTGGATTCCATTGGTAATCGGTATCAGCATGGACATGAAAATCAAATTATGGTGTTGCAATTCAATCATGGTCTGACTGTTGCTCAGCATGTTAATTATCAGCCGGTAAACT
>NZ_JAHZMK010000018.1:2372-2548 GCF_020387775.1 Photorhabdus antumapuensis | reverse complement strand
TGGAACTGATATTCAATGCTTATTGAAACTCTTAAATAGGTTTAGCACGATTAATAATCTTTTTGAATTAAGGTTATTATTGTTGCTGTAAAAAATAATGCTCCACCTATATAAGTGGTAATGATACATGTTTTCATCCAATGCGTTAAACTGGAGGGTAGATTTTGAATAAAGTC
>NZ_JAHZMK010000018.1:0-2323 GCF_020387775.1 Photorhabdus antumapuensis | reverse complement strand
AATAAAGTCCTTCTTCTATATATAATTCAATAATTTTATCCATCTTTTTCTGATTTATTTTGTAAATGGCTATTGATATAAGAAGAATAAGCATTGAAAAGATGTAAAATATAATTAAAATAATAAGGGTGATTATGTTCATATTAAAGTCCTATTGAATTTTCAGTATGATTAAGTGTGTTTTTGAAATAGGTATATTGCCATTGATATAATGAAGGATGCAACACTTATATTGATGGTAATGAAACATGCTTTTATCCAGTGAGTTAAATTGGGGGGTAAGTTTTGAATGAAATCATAAGGCTCTTGGGGCATATATTTGCTATCAGGTCTATTTATCCTTATCCTTATTCTTTTTCCCGTTAATAACCTATAAAAAAATACGGCAGCATAAAATTGACCATGAATACCCATTAAATGACCCATGTATGCTCCTGTTGACAAACAAAACCCTTTTTCCATATATAATTCAATGATCTTGTCCATCTTTCTTTGGTTTATTTTATAAATGGCTATTGATACAACTAAGAGAATAATAAATAAAATATAAAAAATAAGCATGATGGCAATAGTTGATCTGTTCATGTTAATTTCCTATTGGTATTTTAATTAATAGGGTGTGTTTTATGTATTCGTTAAATACTTGTATAACAAGATAAGTATACTGCTTAAGGTGAATGAAAATATGGAAATAGAAAATAAACAATAATATATAATTATTATTGAAGCAAGTTTTTTAGGTATACTGTTTGCAAACTCATATGCTTCTTCCGGTATGGAATTACCTATATAAGCACGAGATATTATAGTCTTTTTTCTGGTTATTATCTGGTAGAAGAAACAGGATAAATAATAACTTCCATAAAAACCAGAAAACGATATTACATATATAATTTGTGGTATAAAAAATCCTTTTTGTGTATATTTTTCTCTGATTTCTGCGAAGGATGCTTTCTTTATCCCATAAAAAAAGAATAAAAATAGTAGCAAAAACAGACTAACTAAAAATAAAGAAATCATGAGAAAGTTAACTGTATTAATTAGGATACTCATGTTATTCACTTACTATTTTATCGATTAAAAACTCTCCTGCGGTGCTTCCAGCAACTCCACCTACTACACTACCGACAGCTACGCATATCCATCCAGCGGCGCCTCCGGCAGGAGCTGATGCTATACCCAATGCTAGACAAATTTCACCTGCTGCTGTTCCAGCACCTATTCCCCCTATAATTCCTCCTCCAGTTCTCCCAGCAAATTTACTATATTCCTTGATAGCCACTTTTTCACATTTCCCTGTTTGCCCATAATTACAGGCATCAATAACCTGCCCGGTGGTATCAGTAAAATCCAGACCAATGGCAACCCAGCCACCATATTTCATCCATTTAACCATTTTTTCACTTTGTATAATTGTTTGACTATATCCCTTTATTGCGCCAATCCCTGCTTTATCCCATTGGTGAGCAATGGCTTTGGTGGATAACTTTAGCGCATGTTTTAAATTAGGATGTTGGTCGATTTTCAAAGAGAGTCGGCCAACTTTATTCAATAATCCCTTTAGGTTACCCATAATCAGCTGTCTTTCTACATAAAATTCGGGACTGGCATATTTTCGGTTTAGCCCATTTAGCCGATATTCTTTTTGATAAAGCTTCTGTAATTTTGACAGATTTTTTTTAATTTGGGAGAAATAAGAGTTACCCAGAGATGAAGCGGTACCAACCAAAGTTCCTCCCTGATCGAGCACATAGTGAAACAGACCAAAATGACGATGCAAAAATGCCGCGGATTCATTAGGCAGAGCTGAAACGGATCGGTTGACTTCATACTGAGATTGTTTTAATAGCTGTATGATATGCGGGGGATTATAGGAATCTGGATCTGCTACCAGCAGAATTTGTCCCGGTTTCAGGAATCGGTAATTTGCATTTAATGCCATAAAATACCGGGCCGCTTCGCTATTTGAATGGCTGAATAACAGACTTGCCTGAAAACTCAATCCTCTAGGTTGCTGTACGACACAGAAACCGGGTTGAATGTTTCTTTTCATAATACTCTATTTGTTCCTGTGGTAGCTTTTAACATGTTGACCCAATGTTAGATAACATAACTTAATCAGATAATCGGATTATCTTCAATATATAGCAAACGGGTTTCTAATCTCTATGGAGTGAGTATTTATAGGGGGTTAAGTGATGTATAAATTCAATCTGGTTTTGTCTGTTAATATTGATTAATTTACGGTTTTTTCTTTACTAAAGGATAGAAATAGTGATGAAAATTTTTTATTATCTTTGGCCTGACTACGAGCCTGCAATAT
>NZ_JAHZMK010000017.1:0-87607 GCF_020387775.1 Photorhabdus antumapuensis | reverse complement strand
GCGCTTTTCCTGCGCAAACCAATGCCGGATGACCCGAAATTCGAATCGGCCACGCCGACAGGTGAAATCCAGCACTTCAGCACGGTTGTTTTTGCGGCTAATCTCCCGGAGTTTTTTGCCCGCCAGTGTCGGTAATTGTCGCGCCCGTCCATTTCGGGCGCTGACAATCAGGGGATTAAGCGATTGGCTGAACAAAGACAGGGTCATATGGCACTCAACCGCCGCCTTCAAGGGACTGAAACGACAGGGAAAAACCCCGGCTAAATCGGGATGAACGTTGAATGAGTTGCCATCCTGCAAGAGGATATCGTCAAACTGGCTGAATTTTTTGGGTAAGGGTGGCAAAGCTTTTTCAATCAACTGAGCCATGGCGAACGTCACCAGCGTCTTCATAAAATCGGCGAAAGCGCTTTTACGTAACTGATTATGGAAGGGCTTATAGGCGACAGTGTGTTTTTCACTCAGACACATGCCGTTAAATTGCCGGTGCAGGTCAGCGATGGAGGTGCAGTTTCCTTTGCTCAGTGCGGCTATCAGACTGAGAACCAGAGACTGTGGCCCAATATTTCTGAGTCGTTCCATAAAGCCACATCGGCGGGCGGTTTTTTCAAGAAAAACGTCACTAAAGAATTGCATTAACTGAAGTTTTGTGGGGATAATTGCCATCGGTTTTATTCTCTGATCTCGGTATTTTGCTTGGCGACAATTATCAGATCATAAATAAAGCCTTTTTTCTATCTAAAATAACCGGTTGGCGCTAAAGATCCTGTTTATGAATGCAATCAGGTACATTGATGCTAAAACGTTGTCTGATAATCTCCAAAGACTGGGTCAGTCTTTTGCCTTGTTAGATAAAGTTATTAAAGTAGAAAAAATAAGGGATAAAATAGTCGAAGGATTTGAAACGGGTAATTGGAAACCATTAATGCTGGAAATCGAAGCAATGGTTTTGAGTGGTTTTTCTTCGGGAATTTTACTCGGAATATTGACTAGTATCGCTATGATAATTACAGCTAAAATAGCAATACCCGCTACTATTCTTAAGGTTGTTTTTACTATAATTACAGCTATTTTAACCTCATATATAGATGATAAATTTGCAGATAAATTAAATAATTATCTAATCCCTTCAGCACATTAGTTATAAATCTATAAGAGTGTGATCAAATCACACTCTTATATCTAAGATAATGCAATGGAAAATAAAACCAAATGATTACTAGCATAATAAAAATGACATAATAGGTAAAAAAATACATAACATAGTAAATAAATAAAAGAAAGTAATTTTCTCCAAAAATATTCCAAAAAATATTATCTATCAAATCATTTCTATAGAAACACCCAAAAAACACGAAAACCACAAAAACAACCCCATATAAAGAAATTAGCTTCAGTAACTCATATGTGGTTATCTTTGTTTTATTCATAACGAAATATCCCCCCCATAAAATAAACAAAAGAATTGATAAGAAAGGTGTACTTACTAAAGTATAACTAACAGCAATCTCACTAATCAATATATATTCTGATGAAATACTTCCTTTATCATGAAAAGATATCTCATTTAACTTTAAGATAAGCAAAGACTCTTTATCAAAATAAAAAATAAGGAAAATTAGAAATATAGGAATCAGCCCAAATAAAAAAACCACCTGCTTTGGGTAAGAATTTATTAATAAGTTTATGGTTAATATTATTATTTAACCCGAATTCTGGATAAGAAATTGACGAGAAGCCTGTTCCAGGAGCAAAGTTTTGGTGCAGACTCAAAAACAGCTCCGAGGTGGAACAGGCTATGGACAACTTAGTTGAAATTTTCTGTGATGTCGATGATTTTTGCCGTTTTTTCATCCCTCAATGGGAACAATTTTGTCTCGATAGCCGGCATCGTTTACGCCGCCGACAAGGTCACATGTCTCCCAGTGAAATCATGACCATTTTGATCCTTTTTCATCGGTCGCATTACCGGGATTTTAAACATTTTTATTTAGAACATATTTGGAAATATCACCACAACGATTTTCCCACCTTACTCAGCTATCCCCGTTTTGTCAGTGTGGCCCCTTCCGTTTTGGTGCCACTATGCAGCTATCTGACGCAATTAAAAGGAAAACCCACAGGCATGGCTTTTATTGATTCCACCCGTTTGAGTGTCTGCCATAACATTCGCATTCCTCGACATAAAGGTCTTTGCGGGGATAGCCAGGCGCGGAAAAAATTCAATGGGCGGGTTTTACGGTTTCAAATTACACCTGGTTGTCAATCATCAGGGGGAAATTTTGGCGCTTAAAGTCACTGCCGGTAATGTAGATGATCGGGAACCTGTTCGCGAATTAACAACAGAATTAACGGGTTCTCTGTACGGCGATAAAGGTTATCTCAGTCAGGAATTGGCTGACGACTTAGCTAAAGCGGGACTCACTTTCATCACCCAAAAGCGCCGAAATATGAAGGCTCACCTGCAAGCTGAGTGGGATAAAATAATGTTATCAAAACGTTTTATCATTGAAACGATTAATGGGCAATTAAAAACTATTTCTCAAATAGAGCATTCCCGCCACCGAAGTATAAAAGGTTTTCTGTTGTGCGTTTTAGGTGGATTGATTGCTTACTGCCTTAAATTGAAGAAGCCATCACTGAAAGTTTTCTACTCAGAAGAAGATTTTTCAATGATGGTTTAAGCAGAATTCGGGTTATTTAACATAGAGTTGTTACTTAAAGTCTGTAATATTGGCCTAGAGCTATCAATTAAACACCATATTCCAGCATTAACCCAGCACCGTCTGAGCTGTGCTAAACAAAATTATTTTCGTGCAGAAACACTAATCCAGCGAATACCAGTCTGGTTGACTATCAGACTACCCTGAATTGGCACAACAATGGAGTAATCTACGCCGATGGTATGCTTTTTGTGACGCCATCCAGATTGGAAAGTATAAAAAAGCGAGGATCACTCATACAAATTATTCCCATTAACGATAAAATCATTGATGCTATTCTAATATCCTCCGCATCAATAACATCAGGATCGGATCTTACTTTTTATGGAACTTTTCATCACCAAAACGATTTGATCATCATATTTCATAAAAATTGATTCTGACGATGACTGTTTTTATCTATACCAATGACATACCTAACCTACTCGCTGACATCAATAAAAGATATGAATTAATGGAAGTTATTTTCTGGTCTTTGCAACTATTTTGAGTGGCACTTCTAGCTAGAAGTTCATTCAGAAATTTAGAGAATTACAATTTAAATGGCTTAAACAGCACACCACTTTTACTCACTCCCCCCTTAGATACTGTATTGCTAATATTACCAAAGCTATCAATAATGACGCTTCAATTAAAACCCTGTATTCCGAATTCCTAGACCAATCATCGCCAGATCAATGAAGGGAAAAGTATTATTGCAATTGATAGAAAAACATTGCAGGTAGAAAAAGAAAAATCCATTGTAATTCACTCTGATATGTCAGTTCACTACCGTTAGATACTGAAGCAGCAACAAAAACGATAAGACTACCCTGTGAGATAGAAAATGAACTACACTGTTGAATTATGAATAAAGTGCAACCCTACCCGACCCTGATAGTTAGTATAGCATCACATCTTTCACCCACTTTAAAAAATCCTTAATCATTACTTTTTACCTTTAATGATTAAAGTTTTTATCTGCTTTTTCACGATATGTTTGCCCTTTTTTCCAGATTTTAAAACCAGACTGACAGGCAAAAGACGACCTTTCTTAACACTTGTTTTATCATTGATAAAAACTCAGCAGTGATAATCGAAACGTTAAAAGCCAACAATCTAAAACGGGAGGTTTTCACCTCCCATTCGCTCGTATTGCAATATATCGGAATTACACCGCAGTTTGGAAAATCACATCATCCGCTTTTTCAGTATATTGGTTCAGTTGATCAAAATTGAGATAACGATAAGTATCTTCCGCAGTCTCATCAACTTTATCCATAAATTGCTGGTACTCTTCCGGTGTCGGCAGACGTCCCAACAGAGAAGCTACAGCCGCCAGCTCAGCCGATGCCAGATAAACATTCGCCCCCGTCCCCAAACGATTCGGGAAGTTACGAGTCGAAGTGGAAACTACGGTTACACCATCAGCAACACGTGCTTGGTTACCCATACACAAGGAACAGCCAGGAATTTCAACCCGCGCCCCACTCTTACCAAAGATGCTGTAATAACCTTCCTCTGTGAGTTGAGCTGCATCCATTTTCGTTGGCGGAGCAACCCACAAGCGAGTTGGTAATTGACCTTTATGTTGATCCAATAATTTACCGGCTGCACGGAAATGACCAATGTTAGTCATACAAGAACCGATAAAAACCTCATCGATTTTACTGTTAGCCACATCAGACAGTAAACGAGCATCATCTGGATCATTCGGCGCACACAGAATAGGTTCTTTAATCTCGGCCAGATCGATTTCGATAACCGCTGCGTATTCTGCATCAGCATCGGCTTCCAGCAGTTGAGGATCTTTCAGCCAGTTTTCCATACCCGTTACACGGCGTTCCAGTGTACGGCGATCACCATAACCTTCAGCAATCATCCATTTCAGCAATACAATGTTGGATTGCAGATATTCAATAATCGGTGCTTGATCCAATTTAATGGTACAGCCTGCCGCAGAGCGCTCCGCAGAAGCATCTGCCAGCTCAAATGCCTGCTCAACTTTCAGATCTGGCAAACCTTCGATTTCGAGGATACGGCCAGAGAAGATGTTTTTCTTACCTTTCTTTTCAACCGTCAGAAGACCTTGCTGAATCGCATAGTAAGGAATCGCATGAACCAAATCACGCAAAGTAATGCCGGGCTGCATCTGCCCTTTAAAACGAACCAACACAGATTCTGGCATATCCAAAGGCATTACCCCCGTTGCCGCAGCAAACGCCACCAAGCCAGAACCTGCCGGGAAGGAAATACCAATTGGGAAACGGGTATGGGAATCACCTCCCGTACCAACCGTATCAGGCAACAACATACGGTTCAGCCATGAATGAATAATGCCATCACCCGGACGCAGAGAAACACCGCCACGATTCATAATGAAATCAGGCAAGGTATGGTGAGTAGTGACGTCAACCGGCTTAGGATAAGCAGCCGTATGGCAGAATGACTGCATCACCAAATCCGCAGAGAAGCCCAAACATGCCAGGTCTTTCAGCTCATCACGGGTCATTGGACCGGTAGTATCCTGAGAACCAACGGAGGTCATTTTAGGTTCACAATATTCACTCGGGCGAATACCCACAGTGCCACATGCCCGGCCAACCATTTTCTGAGCTAAGGAGAAACCACGGTTACTTTTCTCAATCGCTTTCGCCTGACGGAATACATCACTTTGCGGTAAGCCAAGCGACTCACGAGCCTTACTGGTTAAACCACGACCAATAATCAGTGGAATACGACCACCCGCGCGAACTTCATCCAGCAACACATCGGTTTTTAGTTCAAATTCAGCCAATAATTCATTGGTTTGGTGATTGCGTACTTCGCCTTTATAGGGATAGATATCAATCACATCACCCATATTCAGCTTATTAACATCTATTTCAATGGGCAATGCACCAGCATCTTCCATGGTATTGAAGAAGATTGGCGCAATTTTACCACCCAAAACAACGCCACCACCGCGCTTGTTTGGCACAAATGGGATATCTTCGCCCATAAACCACAGTACGGAGTTAGTGGCTGATTTACGGGAAGAACCGGTACCAACCACATCGCCGACATAAGCCAACGGGTGGCCTTTCTTATTCAGTTCTTCAATCTGTTTGATTGGGCCAACGATGCCAGCTTGATCAGGTTCTATACCTTCACGGGCATTTTTCAGCATAGCCAGAGCATGCAATGGAATATCAGGACGTGACCATGCATCCTGCGCAGGAGATAAGTCATCCGTATTTGTTTCACCAGTCACTTTAAATACAGTTACTGTGATTTTTTCTGCCAGTTCAGGACGTTCCAGATACCACTGCGCATCCGCCCAAGAGTGCATAATTTGTTTGGCTTGTGGATTACCGGCTTTCACTTTTTCTTCTACATCATAGAAGTTGTCAAACATCAACAAAGTATGAGAGAGCGCTTTAGCTGCAATGGGAGCCAGTTTTTCATTATCCAGAGCATCAATCAGGGGATGAATGTTATAACCACCCTGCATAGTTCCAAGCAGTTCAACCGCTTTTTCTGGCGTGATTAGCGGTGAAGCGGTTTCACCTTTTACAATGGCGGCAAGAAAACCGGCTTTTACATAGGCCGCTTCATCAACACCAGGGGGAACACGGTTAATCAGTAGATCTAACAGGAAATCTTCTTCACCTTTTGGTGGGCTCTTCAGTAACTCAACCAGCGCCGCCGCTTGCGTCGCGTCCAATGGCTTAGGGACGACACCTTGGGCTGCACGCTCGGCTACGTGCTTGCGGTATTCTTCTAGCACGACTTTCTCCTCGCTCTCATTGTCATTTATCTACCCGGCTGTCTGCACCCGCCTTAGAACCTGTATCATCAGGCTATTGTGTTTTCGCAACAATAACGCAACGCCCACTGGGACAGGCTGTTAGTTATGGTTCCGGGTGCCAGGTCAGAGGATTGCCGGCATAACTTAGCAAGTGCAAATCAAGTTATGCCCAGCTTCGGGCACCCAGCATACCAAAATTTGAATGCGATGTTAATTCGTTCACATAAAAGTAACATTAACTGATAGTAATATTCTGAATTAACAGCAGACAAAGCTATTAAAACAGATTATTCCGCTGATTTTTGCCAATAGCCCCCACAAAGGCCATACTTTTTATACCGTGTTCCTTCAAACAGGTCATACCAGATAAAAAAACGGCTTTCAATAAATGAAAGCCGCTTCGGTAAATTACATTAATCGATTTAAGAAATTATTTCTTTTTCTTTGCCTTGGCATTTGGCAAGTCAGTAATACTGCCTTCAAAGATTTCAGCCGCCAGACCGACAGATTCATGCAACGTTGGGTGAGCATGAATAGTCAACGCGATATCTTCCGCATCGCAACCCATTTCAATTGCCAGACCGATTTCACCCAGTAGTTCACCACCGTTAGTACCTACAATGGCGCCACCGATAATACGGTTACTTTCTTTATCGAAAATCAGTTTGGTCATACCGTCAGCACAATCAGACGCGATCGCACGGCCAGAAGCGGCCCACGGGAAAGTTGCCGTTTCATAGCTGATACCTTTCTCTTTCGCTTCTTTCTCAGTCAAACCAACCCAAGCAACTTCTGGTTCAGTGTAAGCAATGGATGGAATAACTTTTGGATCGAAGTAGTGTTTCTTACCGGAAATAACTTCAGCCGCAACGTGGCCTTCGTGAACACCTTTATGCGCCAGCATTGGCTGACCAACGATGTCACCGATAGCAAAAATGTGCGGTACATTGGTACGCATTTGCTTATCAACATGGATAAAGCCACGGTCATCAACGTCAACACCGGCTTTACCTGCATCCATCATTTTACCGTTAGGTACACGACCGATAGCAACCAGAACCGCGTCATAACGTTGTGGTTCTGCCGGTGCATTTTTGCCTTCCATCGTGACGTAGATACCCTCTTCTTTGGCTTCTACCACGGTAACTTTGGTTTCCAGCATCAGATTGAATTGTTTGCTGATGCGCTTGGTGAATACTTTCACCACATCTTTGTCAGCCGCAGGAATAACCTGATCCAACATTTCAACGACATCAATCTGAGAACCCAGAGCGTGGTAAACAGTTCCCATTTCCAGACCGATGATACCACCGCCCATGACCAATAAGCGGCCAGGAACCGTTGTCAGCGCCAGTGCATCGGTAGAATCCCATACGCGCGGGTCATCATGAGGGATGAATGGTAATTGGATAGGACGGGAACCTGCGGCAATAATGGCATTATCAAAATTAATCGTTGTTGCGCCACCTTCACCTTCAACAACCAGCGTGTTAGCACCGGTAAATTTACCAACACCATTAACCACTTTGACTTTGCGGCCTTTAGCCATACCAGCCAGACCACCGGTCAGCTGATTAATAACTTTTTCTTTCCAGACACGGACTTTTTCGATGTCAGTTTTTGGCTCACCAAAAACGATACCGTGATTTGCCAGAGCTTTAGCCTCTTCAATAACTTTTGCTACGTGAAGCAATGCCTTAGAAGGGATACAACCAACGTTAAGACAAACACCACCTAAGGTAGAGTAACGTTCCACCAGGACGGTTTCCAAACCTAAATCCGCGCAACGAAAAGCAGCAGAATACCCTGCTGGACCTGCCCCAAGCACCACAACCTGGGTTTTAATTTCAGTACTCATCATGACCTCTTAATTGTTTGTCCGGCGGGTCAGACGCCAAAAACGATATATTCCACCGGGACCTACACACCGCGAGCAGTTTACAGAATTGTTAATAACCTGAAAAGCGCGTTAACGTGACAGAACTCGCAACAAACCAACCAGATGCAAGCGGTTTCCCTGCCACAGCAATAACAATCAGGCCGGCACATGGCCGGCCTTTGAGATTACATCACCAGACGGCGGATATCGCTCATTGCATGATTAATAAATGTAATGAAACGCGCACCATCAGCACCATCGATCACACGGTGATCGAAAGAGAGTGACATAGGCAACATCAGGCGTGGTACAAACTCTTTACCATTCCAAACCGGCTTCATGGATGAACGAGATACGCCAAGGATAGCCACTTCCGGTGCATTAACGATTGGCGTAAATGCTGTGCCACCGATACCGCCCAGGCTTGAAATAGTAAAGCATCCACCCTGCATATCAGATGCAGTCAGTTTACCTGCGCGGGCTTTCTTAGACATCTCTGTCAACTCGCGGGATAAGTCGATGATGCCTTTCTTATTGACGTCACGGAATACCGGAACCACCAAACCATTAGGCGTGTCAACTGCCACACCAATGTTGATGTATTTTTTCAGCGTCAGTTTCTGACCATCTGCCGAGATAGAGCTGTTAAAACGCGGCATCTCTTCCAGCGCTTTTGCCACCGCTTTCATAATGAACACCAGTGGGGTGATCTTCACGCCAAGCTGTTTCTTATCAGCTTCCTGATTCTGCTGTTTACGGAAGTTTTCAACTTCTGTGATATCCGTTTCGTCGAACTGTGTAACATGTGGGATCATCATCCAGTTACGGCTCAGGTTAGCACCCGAAATTTTCTGGATACGACCCAGTTCAACTTCTTCAATTTCACCAAATTTGCTGAAATCCACTTTCGGCCAAGGCAACATCCCCGGCAGACCACCACCCGCTGATGCAGGCGCAGATTCAGCACGTTTAATCGCGTCTCTCACGTAAGACTGAACGTCTTCACGCAGAATACGGTTTTTACGCCCTGTACCTTTCACTTTAGCCAGGTTAACGCCGAATTCACGCGCCAGACGACGGATCACCGGCGTTGCATGAACATAAGCACTATTTTCAATGAAATCGTTTTTATCTTCTTCTGCAAAGCTGCTTCGGCTCTCCAGAACAGGAATGGCTTTCTCAGGTTCAGCCACTGGAGCCGGAGCAGAAGCCACAGGTGCAGGCGCTGCACCCACCACTTCAAATACCATAATCATAGAGCCGGTTTTCACTTTATCACGGGCCTTGATTTTAATTTCTTTAACCGTACCGGCGAATGGTGCCGGTACTTCCATAGAGGCTTTATCGCCTTCTACGGTGATCAGTGACTGTTCCGCTGTAACCGTATCGCCTTTTTTTACCATCACTTCGGTAACTTCAACTTCATCACCACCAATATCTGGTACATGAACATCCATGGTCACGGAAACCACAGGTTCTGGTTCTGCCATACGAGAGGATAACGGTATCGCCGCTGATTCTTCCGCAGGTGCAGCTTCTACAGCACCCTCTGCGGAAGCAAAAATCATCATCAGCTTGCCGGTTTCAACTTTATCGCCAACTGCAACGATGATGTCTTTAACAACACCCGCCTGAGGGGATGGAACTTCCATCGAAGCCTTATCACCTTCTACCATGATCAGCGATTGTTCAGCTTCCACTGTATCGCCAACTTTCACCATGATTTCGGTGACTTCCACTTCATCCGCACCGATATCCGGTACCTTAATTTCGATAGCCATTGATTCTTTACCTCTTATGCCAGACGCGGGTTAACTTTTTCTGGGTTAATGTTGTATTTTTTAATCGCTTCTTCCACAACATTCACGTCGATTTCGCCGCGCTTAGCTAATTCACCCAAAGCAGCAACTACCACGTAAGAAGCATCAACTTCAAAGTGATGACGCAGGTTTTCACGGCTATCGGAACGACCGAAACCGTCAGTGCCCAATACGCGGAATTCGCTTGCAGGGATGAAGTTACGAATCTGTTCTGCGAACAGCTTCATATAGTCAGTAGAAGCCACTGCCGGTGCTTCATTCATGATCTGAGCAACATAAGATACGCGTGGCGTTTCTGTTGGGTGCAACATGTTCCAACGTTCACAATCCTGACCATCACGAGCCAGTTCAGTGAATGAAGTCACGCTGTACACATCAGAACCCACACCATAATCGTTAGCCAGAATCTGTGCTGCTTCACGAACATGACGCAGAATAGAACCAGAACCTAACAACTGAACTTTACCTTTGCTACCTTCCAAGCTTTCCAGTTTGTAGATACCTTTACGGATACCTTCTTCTGCACCTTGTGGCATCGCTGGCATGTGGTAATTTTCGTTCAGCGTGGTGATGTAGTAGTAAATGTTCTCTTGTTTCTCACCATACATACGCTCTAAACCATCATGCATAATCACAGCCACTTCATAAGCAAAGGCCGGATCGTAAGAGATGCAGTTAGGGATAGTCAGAGACTGAATGTGGCTGTGTCCATCTTCGTGTTGCAGACCTTCACCATTCAAGGTTGTACGACCAGAAGTACCACCAATCAGGAAGCCACGAGCCTGTTGATCACCTGCTGCCCAGCACATGTCGCCAATACGTTGGAATCCAAACATAGAGTAGTAGATGTAGAACGGAATCATTGGCAGATTATTGGTGCTGTAAGACGTTGCCGCCGCCAGCCATGATGAACCGGCGCCCAGTTCATTGATGCCTTCTTGCAGAATCTGGCCTTTGGCGTCTTCTTTATAGTAAGCCACCTGCTCACGGTCCTGCGGAGTATACTGCTGGCCGTTAGGACTGTAGATGCCGATCTGACGGAACAGACCTTCCATACCAAAAGTACGCGCTTCATCAGCAATGATTGGAACCAGACGATCTTTGATTGACTTGTTCTTCAACATCACGTTCAAGGCACGAACGAAAGCGATAGTGGTAGAAATTTCTTTGCTTTGTTCTTCCAACAACGCACCAAAATCTTCCAGCGTCGGCAGTTCCAGCTTCTCTTCAAAATGAGTACGACGGCTTGGCAGATAGCCACCCAACGCGGCACGACGCTCATGCAAATATTTGTACTCTTCAGAGTCTTTATCAAAAGTCACATAAGGCAGATTTTCGAGTTGGTCATCAGCCACAGGCACATTGAAACGATCACGGAAATGGCGAACGCCTTCCATGTTCATCTTCTTAACCTGATGAGCGATGTTTTTACCTTCAGCCGTATCACCCATACCGTAACCTTTAATAGTCTGAGCCAGGATAACCGTTGGTTTGCCGGTAGTTTCCTGCGCTTTTTTCAAAGCAGCAAAGACTTTCTTAGGATCATGACCACCGCGGTTCAGCGCCCAAATCTGGTCATCAGTCATATCTTTGACTAATTCAGCGGTCTCTGGGTAACGGCCAAAGAAATGCTGACGCACATAAGCGCCATCTTTGGATTTGAACGTCTGGTAATCACCGTCCAGCGTTTCGTTCATCAGTTGGATCAATTTACCGCTGGTATCTTTACGCAACAGTTCATCCCAACGATCGCCCCAAAGCACTTTAATCACCTGCCAGCCTGCGCCATCAAAAATGCCTTCCAGCTCATTAACGATTTTGCCATTACCCGTAACTGGACCATCCAGACGTTGCAGGTTACAGTTGATAACAAATACCAAATTATCCAGCTTCTCGCGGGTTGCAATAGTGATCGCACCTTTGGATTCTGGCTCATCCATTTCACCGTCACCCAGGAAGGCATAAACAGTCTGCTTAGATGTATCTTTCAGACCACGGTGTTCCAGATATTTCAGGAATTTAGCCTGATAAATAGCCCCGATTGGCCCCAATCCCATTGAAACAGTTGGGAACTGCCAGAATTCAGGCATCAATTTTGGATGCGGATAAGAAGAGAGACCGTTGCCATGAATTTCCTGACGGAAATTATTCATCTGCTCTTCAGTTAAGCGGCCTTCAAGGAAAGCACGAGCGTAGACACCTGGAGAGATGTGACCTTGGAAATAAACCAAGTCACCGCCGTCATTTTCATTACGGGCACGGAAGAAATGGTTGAAACAAACTTCATACATGGCTGCTGAAGACTGGAATGAAGCCATGTGACCGCCTAATTCCAGATCTTTTTTGGATGC
Source organism: Photorhabdus antumapuensis (assembly GCF_020387775.1). Classification (NCBI taxonomy): domain Bacteria; kingdom Pseudomonadati; phylum Pseudomonadota; class Gammaproteobacteria; order Enterobacterales; family Morganellaceae; genus Photorhabdus; species Photorhabdus antumapuensis. Next base: position 75,065 of record NZ_JAHZMK010000017.1, on the reverse strand, counting down.
CCGTAACACGGTCATCACAGCATTCCAACGAATAGTAGAGCGAATACGGCGCTCCAAATCCAGATTGCCAGGGTAAGCAGGCTCATCCTCAACAGCAATGGTATTGATATAATCGCGATTAGCAGCACCGGCCGCAACATTCACGCCACCTTTACGTGCTTCGTTCAGTACCTGATCAATCAAGAACTGGGCACGATCAACACCCTCTTCACGGATGACCGATTCGATCGCCTGTAACCAGTCGCGAGTTTCGATCGGATCCACGTCATTTTTCAAAATGTCTGACATGGTGTATTCCTTATCTGTTATCTGTTTCTAATGATTGTTTTGGAGCCTACCTTCCCGTCATACCCTTTGACGTTCAGCCGGTCATGACTGGAAGATAGGCCCTCACTGTTGTTGCCGCTAGCGCCCTCAGTAAAGGGACTCAACTTAGCTGTGCAGACGCAGCAAACTTCAAGATCTACACAGCTAATTCTATTCCTGATGCTGTTGAAGACGTCGTAGTGATCGCTCGCGGCGAGTATGCTCGCGGCTGAGATCCAATAAGACATCTTCAATAAAAGCTAAATGGCGATGGGATGCCTCGCGGGCTTTCTCTGGTTGCCTCGCCATTATCGCTTCAAAAATCTTCGCCCGATGATCGCTGACAGCCGTCAGCATTTCCCGGCGAGTATACAAAAACTCAAAATTCTGCCGGATATTTTGTTCCAGCATGGGTGCCATACAGCGTAATAAATGAAGGAGAACCACATTATGTGCTGCTTCGGTAACGACGAGCTGATATTGCAAAACCGCCTCGGATTCAGCATTGACATCACCGCTTTCCTGAGCTTGTTGAATAACAAGGTGATATTGCCGAATGCGTTCAAAATCTTCGTCAGTTCCACGCAGTGCCGCGTAATAGGCAGCAACACCTTCCAAAGCATGGCGGGTTTCAAGGAGGTCAAACTGAGATTCTGGATGACCAGCCAGCAGTTGCGCCAATGGATCACTGAAACTTTGCCATAAGTTACTCTGGACAAATGTTCCCCCACCCTGACGGCGAAAGAGAAAACCTTTGGATTCTAACCGTTGAATAGCTTCGCGCAGTGAAGGGCGTGACACATCAAACTGTTTCGCCAACTCACGTTCAGGCGGCAATTTCTCCCCTGGACGTAAAGATCCTTCAAGGATGAGATGCTCGAGACGCTGCTCAATAACATCTGATAATTTTGGTTGGCGGATTTTGCTATAAGCCATATTTACTGTAAGCCAGTTAATGGATAAACATTGCTTCGGTCCGTGCCGGAGTCAATTGGTAATACCAATTTAAATTACAGGGCCATAAAAGTAACAAAGTATTCACCAGCTGTCCATAAAGACCTTGAGCTAAATCATAAAAACCTGCAAATTTTAACAATTTTTTTTAAAAATTAGCAAAAATTGATAACTAATAGGCTAATAAATCCTCTAGAATGATATTTTAACCTAACCTTTTGAAACGTATAAATAGACATAATGAATCGTTACAGCAAGGAAATAGTTGAGTATTTATTTAAAAAGTATAGGTACCAAATCATTACTTATTGACTTTAAACACAACGACGATTCCATTAGATTATAAATGTAGCTCAAATCAATAAAACCGAGGGGCTAAAACTAGCTATCAAAAAGGAATAATGACAAATATGTGAGGAACCACCAGCAACAGCTCCACATAACTCCTGCTGATGGGAAAAATAGACTATACCTAATAGATTTCGAGTTGCATCGCGACGGCAAGGGAGCGAATCCCCGGGAGCATAGAGAACTATGTGACCGGGGTGAGTGAGTGCAGCCAACAAAGAGGCAGCTTGAAAGATAACGGGTATATATTAAAACCAATAGCGCGTCTCTTCATGCCACCCTTTTTTATACATACAGGATGAAATTATCCAACGCCTTGAAGATTCATTTTTATCCCAACGCTTAACCTCTGTTTTTGGCAAAGTAATGTAATGATTACAGGATTTATCATCGTCCTCGTCTTTATCTTTACAGGAAAAACGTTTTGTCTCGAAAGAATGAACAACTTCTCTGGTCCAGTCAGATGGTAATTGAGAATAACCAAGGGCTTTACATTCAGCATAATCCCTGTCTCTTTCATACTGAGTTGCTCCTAGTTTTTCCCACGATGTACAACCGGTTAATAAAGTAAATAATATAATTAAAGGAATAATGGTGATTTTTTTTATGGAATTCATAAAAAAATGCCTCAAATAAAACTAAAGAAAATAATCAGGGAAATTAAATTAGAATTTAAAAGTCCCCCTAATACGGTAACTCTCTTTTTCAAAAGATGGCCTTCCACCAGATTGTATAATTTGTCTGTCTTGGATTGATATGTTTTTATCAAAATCAGGCATAGGATGCGTGGTATTGACTTTGACTTCTTCACCCGAAATTATATCTTTGACATTACATTCAAGATAACCACAGGTTGAAATATAAGCATCACTTAACTGTGGCATAGAACATCCTGTAACCATAAATATTGATAACAAAGCAATGAGAAATTTATTCATTCCTAATATCCTTAACTTGCTGTATATATTATAAAAATTTAACTTAAATGAAAAACCATATAAAAAGAGAGATCATTTCTTACGTTCGAGTAAGTAATATCTACATATGCATTTTATCTTTCTGGCATTCCACGGAATATCAGAACAATATCCCCCCAGAGAGAAATATATATTCTTATCGCTAGGAAAAACCTGCTTTATTGGTAATCCATTAACACCAAAGAGTAACAGGCTAGATAAAAAACATGAAATAATTAATATTTTCATGCATTTAAAACTGGCTAATGAATATAAAGTTCCATCTTATAAGATACCAAAAGACATACAGTGACTTTATTTGTTGTATTAACGGCTATCCTCTCCATCTTCCACATATTCTAATATATCTCCAGGTTGACACTGCAAATGTTTACAAATTTTTTCCAGCGTCTCAATACGGATACCTTTTATTTTGCCATTTTTCAGCAATGATAAATTTTGCTCAGTAATGCCAATAATGGCTGCTAATTCTTTAGACTTTACTTTCCTTTTCGCTAAGATCACATCCAATCTTATTATAATACTCATGATGATTCTCAGATAAAATAACGTTGCTCATCGCTGATCTTCTTAGATTCACGCATAATTAAGCTAAATATCAAAAGGAATACACCAAACATAATAATAAACAGAGATTCTGAATTAACACCAAACGAGAAACTAAATACCCGCTGTCCTTTTACTAAATCCACAGATAACGCCATTCCTTGTAATGTATTAATCACAGGGTAAAGCAGTTGTTCCAGAATCATCAGGAAACCAATAATACATGAAGCGGAAATATTACGGTTACTCCATATTTCACCTTTAGCAAGCCGGAAAAACAAAATTCCGATTAATACATAAGAAACAGTTGATATGATTAGAGGTATCGTATCCAGCGAGATATAAAGCACCTCACTTAATAAAGATTGCTTAAATCCTTTTGCAATTAATGCGGGCATCAGATCGCTATATGCCTGAAGAACAGCTTGACGAGTGGTATCATGCCATAACGACCAAGAAACAATATGGAACCCCATATCACCAATTACCATAACAGCAGCAATAATAATAGCCAGAAAGCTGAGTAGCTTGATTCTGGGATTCGTTACAAACTCCTGTTTACCACACATTGTGTCATTCCATATACATGTTCAACTAAACTTTCGCTAAAGTACTTTAAAAGTTATCGTATTACAATAATTTTTTATCACTAAATAGACAGAATATGATTCAGGGTAATCGATAAATCATAGCGATAATCATTGAAAACTGTCATTAATTTATTGATAGAAAAAGAAAAAAGTAGTTATTCCTCCCAAAGCAATTTATCCGCCACAGCGATATTTTGTCATGAAGGTTAACAGTGCCGTTTGCACAGGAAGCCCTTTCAAAGCTCAATATGCTCGCTCAATACCAAAAAATTCATAAAAATAGTTAATGTATTTCTTTTGTGAATCTGGAAGTCTTGGTTTTTGGGCAATGATAGGAATAGACGGAACGCGAAGAAAAAGTTGCTTAAGGTTGTGATGGCGCTTTCAGTGGAAGCCAGTTTCTGACACAGGATAAAAAACCGAACATTTAGAGTTATTTTGTTCGGTTATCTTCAACCGCCGGGGCAGTATACGGAAAATTTCATCACTTAAAAGAGATTTTTTGTATTATTTTGTAAAAAATTACTTATTTTTTTGATTTCAAAAGGAAATTATTTCTTAAATTATGAATATTACGAATCGTTTTTAGGCTTTTTTTTGAGCAATTCGATATTCATTTCCTGATGCTAAGGGCTAAGGCTCTCAAACTAAACGATATAAGTCACAAGTCATTTCTTGGCGTGAATATTTTTATATAAATATTTCATCTAGTTAATAACCAAACAAAATAACTCTAAATGACTAGTAAACGCACCGCGTTGGCGGCCTGTCTGTTTAATCTGTCGTGATGTTGTTTTAGGCAAAATGTATGTAAATAGATGTAGATAAGGAATAGATGAAATGAAAAAGCAAATTTTGAAAACCAGCGTATTAGCCGCAGTGCTCCTGAGCATGGGAATGGGTATGGCACATGCTGTGGACCTTGCTAGCAGTCAGGTGACCGTGACAGGTAAAGTGGCAGCGTCAACTTGTGTACTAAATCTTGAGGCCAATGGTAAGAAGATTACCGACACTCTCAACTTGGGCCAAGCTAACAAGACCGATTTCGTTACTAATGACGAATTAGTCAAACCACAGGATTTAACGGTTTCACTAACTAGCTGTAGCGGTGATCAATTTAATACCAGCAATCAATATGCAGCTGGTGCTCAGTTGAAGATTTCTGGGAGCAACGTCGACAGCAATAAATACTTTGGCCTGAAAGACGGCGTAGCAGTAGGTATAAAAAACGCAGATAAATTTGTAGAAAACGGAAATGGCCTTGATTTTGTCAATGCAAATACTGCTGACGCAGCTCTTAAACCGCTAGTACTTAAGGTGGGGCTGGTTGCTAAGGATAAGGATGCTGTGGGAGCTGCTACAGTGAACGCCCCTCTGACTTTTACACTTGTTAGTAAGTAATCAAATTTATACCGAATCAACGCCGTTAGGCATCAGGAACACATAGCCGTGGGATTGGACAGGGAGGTCCAATTCTTACTGACTCAACACCAAACCAGACACATTCAGGTGACTCAGTGAAAAGATTAATGACAGCAATGATGGTGGCCGGTCTGTTAAGCGGCGCGGTCACTGCCGCGAAAGCGGGAGGGGTGAGTATTGATGCCACCCGCATTATCTACCCGGCGGACCACCATGCCGCCACTGCTTCACTACGCAACAGCAGTCAGGAGGCCGTCTATCTGATGCAGGTGGCGGTCAGTGCCGATCCTGCGCAGAAGAAATCCGCGCCGTTTCTGGTAACCCCGCCCTTGTTTCGTATGGAGCCCGGCAGCCAGAATCAGGTGCGTATCATTAAAACCGGTAAGACCTTGCCTGCCGACCGGGAATCCCTGTTCTGGTTTACTGCGAAAGCCATCCCGTTAAGCGCCGAATCCGATAAACATTCCCGGCAGAGTGTCTCCGGCGGGATCCAGTTTGCTCTGGCCCACACGATTAAGCTGATGTATCGCCCGTCAGGATTGCCGGGTTTGCCGGAGCAAGGATTTGGTTCACTGCGCTTCAAACCGACAGCCGCAGGGATAACGGTCACCAATCCGTCACCCTATTACATCACCTTCATCTCCCTGAAAGTGGGCGGGCAGGAGCTGATGACGAAGCAACAGAAAGAGAACATGGTCTCGCCGTTCTCTGCTCTGGCTTTACCGCTCAAGGGGACGCATTACCCAACCAAAGTCAGCTGGACGGTGATTAATGACCTCGGCGGAGAATCATCCTATCAGGGGGAGATACCGTAATGTTAAAACCGTGGCCCCTTATCAGACGGACAACCCTGGCCGGTCTGCTCTGTACCGCCCCCCTGTCCGGGGGAGCGAGCCCCAACACGGCAGAACTGACGCTGGCGCTGACACTGGAGCAGCCAACCTGTGAGCTTAATGTACAGACATCATCCCTTGTGGAGTTCCCATCCGTACCGCTCATGGAAGTACAGCGCAGTAGAAAACATATTAATGCGGAAGGCAGCAAACCCATTACGCTGGCGTTGTCAGGCTGTGCCGGGTCAGCCCGCGCGGGCCGCACCCCGGCCATTAAAATAGCCGGTTCCACGTCAGAAGGCGACCCGACGTTGTTTCGGGATAAAACCTCCACGGTGGCGGGCAATGTGGGCTTTGGCCTGCGCTATCAACCACCGGCAGGCAAATTGGGGGACTACCTGAAAAATGGCGATTATGTGGATTTGGCCTCACCGGGTAACGCCGCCAAAGACAGTCAAATCACCTTCCAGATGGACATGCGGCATGAATCCGGCACAGCGACCCCCGGTAAACTGACCGCATACATTCAATTTCAATTTGACTATCACTGAGTACCGCTCAGGTAACCGGTTTCAGGAGGCATTGTGGAAACAGGTCGGGCACTACTATTCTGGCTGGGGTTAGGCATGACCGGCACAGAACCCTGTCAGGCAGCCGGTCTCAGCCTGAATAAAACCCGGGTGATTTTTACCCAGGGGGAACGGGCGCAGACACTGACGGTGGTCAATACCACCCCGCAGGCGTGGCTGGTACAGGCCAGGATAACGGAAGATCAGGATAACGCCGCCCCGGCATTTGTGGTGACGCCGCCACTGTTCAGGCTGGAGGCCAACAGTCAGAACAGCCTGCGTATCTTGCCCACGTTTAACCGGCCCCCTTTTCCGGTGGATCGGGAATCGCTCAGGTATGTGCAGATGAACGCCATCCCCGCGACTCAGCCGGTGACGGATGAGCCGGTTCGGGATCAGATGTCGATGAGCGTGGGGATGCGGATCAAGTTTTTCTGGCGGCCGCATGGCCTGCCGATGTCGCCAGATGAGGCGTATGGGCAGCTTCGCTTTCAGTCGCAACCCGATGGCATTAAGGCGTGCAATCCCACGCCGTATTTCCTGTCACTGGACAGCCTCATGCTGGACGGACAAGCACTCGATCTGAACCGCTATCCCGCCATGATAGCGCCGCAGGATTGTGTGACCTATGTCGGACAGGAAGGCAAAAAATCGGTGAGCTGGTCGATGATTAATGATTACGGCGGGGCTTCAAACCTGTTTACCGCCAAAGTGGCGCGTTAAATCCGCCCTTGTTTTACCCAGAGGTGGAAAATGAAGAGAGTCAGTCACGGGCAGGGGCGAGCCTGCGGGGGATCAATGATTTACCCTTTCTGTTTCGCCCTGCTGCTAGGGGGCCTGTTAAAGGCGCAGGCGGCGGAGAATCAGGGGTTATCGTTCTCCCCGATGCAGTTATCGTATGTGGCTAAAGATAGCCCAGGCGGCGTGACGCTCAGCATGACGAATCACACCGAACAAGGCTATCTGGTCCAGGGATTTGTCAGCCCGATGGACCCGAACACCGGTCGTTTTGACACCAAAACCGGGCAAGTTCCCCCTTTTGTTGTCCTGCCGCCGTTAAAGCGAGTCGAAGCCGGCGGGAAATTTTCATTCCGTATTCGCCAGCTGGGGGAGAAATTACCGCCGGATCGGGAATCCGCCTTTGTGGTCTCGCTGCGGGCTATCCCGGGTGTCGCCGTACCGGATACAGGCGCACCGGAGCGCCAAACCGGCAAGCATTCGCAGGTGCAGGTCGCCTTACAGATGAACATCCGGCTGTTTTATCGTCCTCAGGGCGTCCCCGCCCGGGATAACGCCACGGTGGCTAAACAGGTGAAATTCTCCCTTCAGGGAACGCAGTTGCGGGTGGACAACCCCACGCCCTACTTTCTGACCTTTTCGGTCCTGAAAGTCGGCAGCCGGCAGGCAGATGACCCCTCCCGTCAGGCGATGGTGCCCCCGAAAGGCATACAAACCTATTCATTTACCGCCGGGGAACAGGGGCCGCTGGTCTGGCGTTTTCCCGGTGACAGTCAGGATCGCCACGTCCCGTTATAACCCGCCGCATCTGCGGACGGGGTACCGGCAAAGTGACCTCAAGATTAACAGCATAAGCTTAATTAGAAGCAGAGATGAGCTATGGCAATAAACATTTTATTTCCGTCTGCACTGCGGGCGGGTAACCAGCGTGCGTCCGATCAGCCGGGCCGTTTCCGGCCCCGTCCGGTATACCTGTGTCTACTGTGTTCACTGACGGCAACCGCTCTGCCCGCCTCCGCGCGGGAATACTTTAATCCGGCATTCCTGATGGGGGCTGACGGTGAACGCAGTCATGTCGATCTCTCGGCGTATGAAAACGCCGGGTATGTCGCGCCGGGACGCTATCTGGTGGATATCTACCTAAATCAGCATAAAGTGGATAACCGCGAGATTGAATTTAGGCTGGTCAACGGCCATCTGCAACCGATATTAACGGTCGCGCAGCTCGAAGAATATGGCGTCAATGTCCGCGGATTACCGGCTTTTCAGGGAAAAGCGAACGACAGCGCCATCACGGATCTGACGAAACAGATCCCGCATGCCCGTTCAACCCTGGATTTCGCCCGTTTGCGTCTGGATCTGAGTGTCCCTCAGATCGCCATGCAGCCTCATCATTCCGGGAGGGTCGATCCGTCCCTGTGGGATAACGGCATTCCGGCCTTTTTGATGAACTACACCGTCAACGGTTCGGAAGGGCGTTATGACAGTCAGGGAACTGGCAGCGGATCACGCTCCCGCAACCTGTTCGCCTCTTTTCGTAATGGGTTGAATCTGGGGCCGTGGCGTCTGCGCAGTACGCAAACTTACAGTTACAACCGTCAGCGTAACGAGGGGTCCACCGGTTTTTCCACGCCGGCACAGACCCAATGGCAGGTGAGTAATACCTACCTGCAACGGGATATCCAGTCACTGCGCGGTGAGCTCACCGCCGGTGAAACCTATACTGGTGGGGACATTTTTGACAGTATCCCGTTGCGGGGCATGAAACTGGCTTCTGAGGAGGCCATGTTGCCTGACAGTCAGCGCGGTTTTGCCCCGGAGATAACCGGGGTGGCGAACTCCAATGCCCAGGTGACCGTCTCCCAGAATGGCTATACCGTCTATCAAACCACGGTAGCGCCGGGGCCGTTTCGTCTTAACGATCTGTACACCACCGGGGGTGCAGGCGACCTGACGGTCACCATCAAAGAGGCCGATGGCAGTACCCGGGTCTCCACCCTCGCGTCTTCGTCTGTGCCGGTGATGCAACGGCCCGGCGGCATTAAATATGAATTGACGACCGGTCAATATCACGGCGGCAACCTCACCGATGGCAGCCGTTCCCCGGTATTTGCGCTGGGCACACTGGTTTATGGTTTGCCACACAATATCACCCTGTACGGCGGCGGGCTGGCCGCAGGCAACTACCAGTCGGGGGTATTAGGCTCAGGCGTGTCACTGGGGACATTTGGTGCCCTGTCTGCGGATGTGACGTTTGCCCGCGCCCGGTTGCAAGGGATTAAGGGTCAGGAAGATAACCAGCAACAGGGCCAATCTTATCGGGTGAAATACGCTAAGAACCTGATCAGTACCGGCACCAGCATTGATCTGGCCGCCTACCGTTATTCCACTCAGCATTACTACAGTTTCAGTGATGTTAACAGCATGGGGTACAGCCTGAATGAATATCAGGTACCGTGGGCGCTTGACCGACGTCAAAGCACCTGGCAGGTAAATCTGCGTCAGACACTGGGACGCTGGGGCAGTCTTTATGCCTCCGGGACGCGCAACGATTACTGGAATGGCCGTACCGACAACAATCTGAGTCTGGGTTACAACGCCATGCTGATGGGGATCAGCTATAACCTGAGTTATAACGTTTCGCGTATAAAAGGCGAGGGCCACTGGCCGGAGAACCGCCAGCTGTCATTTAATATGCAGATCCCGCTCAGTCTTTTTGGATCATCGTCGGCGTTACAGGGCGTTTACACCCGCTATACGGCCTCACGCGACTCGCAGGGTCATACCACTCAACAGACCGGCATCAGCGGCATGTTATGGGATAACCGCCTGAATTATAACCTCCAGCAAGGCTGGGGACACAGCGGCCAGCAAAACAGCCGGTCTTTGTCTCTGGGTTATCAGGGCAGCCAGGGCAGTGTGAATCTGGGCTACAACGACAGCGCCAATAGCCATCATTTCACCTACGGAACTTCCGGCGCCCTGCTGATCCATCCTTACGGCATGACGCTATCACGCTCACTGGGTGATGAAGCGGTGTTGGTCCGCGCGCCCGGCGCAAAAGGGGTGACGGTCAGTAACGGCAACGTGCAGACCGACTGGCGTGGCTACGCCGTACTGCCGGGCGGATCGGTCTACCACAAAAACACCATCAATCTGGATCCGTCCACCCTGCCGGACGGGGTTGATATTGACCAGACCAGCAAGAACGTTTATCCGACCAAAGGGGCCGTGACACTGGCCAATTATCAGGTTCGCTCAGGCAGCCAGTTGCTGCTGACGCTGACACATCATGGCAAACCCGTGCCCTTTGGTGCCACCGCCACGCTGGCAGGGAATGCCCCTCAGGCCGGCGGCGGCATTGTCGGCGATAACGGCCGGGTTTATCTGAGCGGCATGCCTTCTGCCGGTCGCGTGAAAGTCAAATGGGGAAACGGGGCCACACAGCAATGCACCACCCGTTATCAGGTGCCGTCCGAGACCCCCGGACAACTGGTACAGGCCGATGCCGCGTGTCTGTAAGCGTTACCGTCATATGGGCGCCATGATATGAGGGCCCGGTGAGACATCACCGGGGGCGCTTTTGCCTCCGGGGGACCGCCAAAGTGAGGTTATCCCCGGAAGTTAAACACGCGATTTGAACAGATAAGTCATTTGGAGAGAAGAAGAATGTTAAACACTGAACGTTTGTGGAACGGTCATGCAGAGAACCCCGTTCCAGCCCTCATGGGTCTGGGGGTATCACTGTTTTTTTTACTGACCGCGTTGCCGCTCCAGGCGGCAGAGACTTATCAGGACTGCGAAGCTGAACTGGTGAGTCAGGTGAGCAATGTCACCGTCACCGGCTATGCCATGATGCCGAACAACAAAGATAAGCGTAATTATTCACCAGATGAGATAGTGGGTTATACCACCAGCGGTCCCCTTGACTGGTCGACAACCTGTCGTGTTCCGACTGGAACACAGTTTATGGCCTACACCGTCGCATCGGGAACGCGCCCATTAATCTCTTCGTCGTCACCGGGTAGCGTCCGGGTAGGACGGGCCGGCGACTTTATGGTTGATATCAGGCAATCTGCCTTCTCTTGCCAGACACACGGCTCATCCGGTACTTATCGCTCAGTCAATCTGGCAGAGGGGAATGCGGGCGTTAACATTCCCTGCATCCCGGATGCCAACGGTCTGGTTGATATCAGTGTCCGGACGGTGACCGGGGCGATTTACCCGGACAGTGACGGCAATTTCAATGCGAAGGGAGGCAGTTCCCTGTCCGTGGGCGCAGTCGGCTGGACTCCGGCAGCCATATCGGGTTTTAACGGCCTGCTGAAACCCCTGTGGACCACGGTTACCCTTTCACCCGTTAAAAAGCCGTCCACCTGTGCGGTTGTCCTGACACCGTCATCGGTGGATTGGGGCACGGTGAAAAGAGCCGGTAAACAGGCGGGAGACCCACTGGCGCCGGCCAGACAGATCGGGATAAACAGCACCTGTTCCGGCGATGACGAGGTATTCCAAAATTCACACCTGCTCTATCGGATCGATGGACCCTTCGTGCCGGGCAAACCGAATGCGCTGGCCTCGTCAATAGATCAGGTCGCCTTCGCGTTCTTCGATTCTGCCAATAACCCCTTATCACTCAGTACCGGGCACCGAGGGTCAGGGGAGAACGCGAGATACGTTAAGGTCGGGGACGATAGTTATACCGCTTCAACGCAACTGTCTGTGGTGCCAATTCTGTTGAAGACCGACGGCGCCGGCGGGCTAGCCCGGGCTGTCGCGGTGATTTCCGTGTGGTCGGATGTTAATTTCGTCGCACCGTCGGCTTAATTGTTGCTATTGTGTTGTTGATATTGTTGCAGCGCCAATAGGCGCTGCACAAACCCGCGCTGATCGCTAAGGGAAAATCAAACAATTCCATAGACAGGATGATTAAATTCATAAAACCCAAACTAGTCAGAGTCATTAAGCCAACGAATCAAACCAATGCCCCATAAATCGTCAGTAAAGCAACGACGACAATGATAGAAAAAGTCACCTTTTTCGCCAATATCACCGCTGCAACAGGCGTTTGAATTGAATCAATATGGGGCTCGCGACTTAATGAAAACTGAGCAAGCTGACAAAGCACTTTATATTGTGAAGTTCTTAAATCACTAAGAGAAGCAACCCACGCCGGTAAAGCTCGTTCGCCATGCCCTAATAAAGCATAGGCAACGCCAGCCAGACGAGCAGGAATCCAGTCCAACCAATGCAACAAGCTATCAACGCCAGATTGCGCTCGCTGAACCGGTGTACCATACTGCGCTAACCATCCCTGATAAGCCCTCAAAAAACCATATCCCATCAAAGCAACCGGACCTAATTTACCCGCTACAATCAACCAAAAAATCGGCGCCAGATAATAGCGAAAATTTATCCATAGCAGCGCATTTTGCATCTCTCGCAACATATTCTCTTTGTTGGCATCAGAAGGTAAGCCATGAATAATTGCGAGACGCGTAAGATATTTTCTCTGTTGTTCCCTGTTATCTTGATGAACAGTACGAAAATATTCACGATAATCATTCCGTAAGTGCCCTGCTCCAATGCACAGCAAACAAATCAGCACCCATAAAATCAGCTCAAGAATCCCGAACATAAAATCATTTAATATTTCAATCATTAACCATGTAATCACCATGACGGCTAACGTCATTAAAAGACTTTTCCATAACGAAAAGGATTTTATATCGGCAAACAGTGGCCCAAGACGGTGCTCCAATTGCCAATGGTCACCCATTTTAAAAACTCGTTCCCACGCCAACACTAACAACAGTATAAAGAGAGTCATTCTTTCTGCTCCTGCAACAATTGCTGATAATGTGTCCAATCGAAATAAAGTCCCAGATCAATTTTTCTTCCCAGAACAACATCATTATAGCCAGTGATATGCTCTCGTTTATATCCGGGTCTACCTATAAAAATCATTGTGTAGTACAACAAAGCCTTCATATTAAATCTAGACGACAAAACCAAGATAGTAGTTGTTCACTACACAACAGGGTAGCATGTTAAGACCATTAATATTGTTATCACCCCTGGAGCTTTTTAATGACAAAACAAAATTATAATCCAGAGCAACGCCGTACTGTTCTGATGGCGCACTTACAGAACGATATTCCTGCCAATGTAACCCTCGCACTAAAAGAAGATTTGGGCGGAAACACAAGTTTCACTTCTGATATTACCGGCCAATTAATTCCAGCAGATAAACAAGCCACCGCAGTAATTATCACTCGGGAAGATGGCATTTTCTGTGGACAGCAATGGCTGAATGAAGTTTTTACTCAATTAGGCAACCAAATCTCCATTGAATGGTTAGTCAAAGATAGTGATGCGATTACAGCCAACCAAAAACTTTGCATATTACGAGGCCCAGCTCAGATATTACTGACCGGTGAACGCACCGCCCTTAACTTTATTCAAACTCTCTCTGGTGTTGCAACGGAAGTCAGTCGTTATGTCCACCATCTTGCCGGTCTAAAAACCCAATTACTTGATACGCGCAAAACGCTACCCGGATTACGCACAGCCCTAAAATATGCCGTACTTTGCGGTGGAGGTAATAATCACCGCCTTGGATTATTCGACGCTTTCCTTATCAAAGAAAACCATATTATTGCCAATGGCTCTATTAAACAGGCAGTAGATAAAGCTCGTTATTCTCACCCTAATGTCCTTGTTGAAATCGAAGTAGAAACTCTAGATGAACTCATTCTGGCACTAAAAGCTCATGTTGATATTATTATGTTAGATAATTTTACTATTCCAATGATGAAAGAAGCCGTCGCTATCGCATCAGGTAAAGTCACTTTAGAAGTATCCGGTAATATCACTCTGGATACTCTGCGCAGCTATGCTGAAACAGGCATCGACTTTATTTCTGTTGGAGCACTCACTAAACATATTAGAGCATTAGATCTCTCCATGCGCTTTCAGTAATTAGCAATAATGATATTGATGGTGGTGTAAATCAACAATTGATAGCTAGCAAATTTGCGAACACCACCATAAATATTTTTGCAAACCTTGCAACTAATAAATCTTTTTTCGAGTCAATTCCATAACCCTCATACATCCTGTTTCATTTCTTTCTCTTTCCTTCATTATCTATATCGCAATACCACAACACGGAGAAAGAATATGAAACAACAAGGATTTACTTTAATGGAGATCATGGTTGCCATTGCTATCATTTCCATCTTAAGTGCTATTGGTATTCCTAGTTATCAAGGATATATCCAGAAAGCCGCTTTAACAGATATACTACAAAATATTGTACCTTATAAATCAGGTATAGAACTTTGCAGTTTTGAAATTGAAGATTTCAATGGTTGCAATGCAGGAGCAATGTCAATTCCCAAAGAACATAACAGCAGATATATCGAAAACATCTCAGTTAAAAATGGGGAAGTCACCATTAACGGGAAACAGAGTCTTAAAAACCTCAGTGTTATATTAAAGCCGATACTAAATACACAAACAGGTGTAATTAAATGGAGTATTAAATGTGAATCAGCAAACAGTTCATTAAAGAGCCGTTGTCAGGAAATATTTGAATTTTAATTCATTACTCTTATCAATATATATTTATACAGGAAGCAACAATGAACTCACTTTCAACAGCAGAAAACACATTGATGGAAAGAGAAATTTATGATATTTGTCAACGCCACCAATCTGTTGTGATAAAAAAAGATGATAATACGATAACAATTGCCAGCAACGAATTACCTAATGATGATTTATTATCAGCATTACGCTTTATTTCCGGATGTATTGTTAATGTAGAAATTTGGCCACTGGCAAGGATCGAATCAGTATTACATCAAAATATTTCACTGAGTCATGTACCAGAGGAAGAATCCTCTCTATTACCACTTACAACTGATATCAATACAGATGAAAATGATGCCCCTGTCATTCAACTAATTAATCAAACTTTATTAACTGCAATTCAACGGCGTGCATCCGATATTCATTTTGAACCATTCCAACAGGGTTATCGTATCCGTATTCGGGTTGATGGCGCATTACACCTCTTGTCTTCGCCATCTCATCAAATGAATGCAAGCATTGCCGCACGTCTTAAAATAATGGCAAAATTGAATATTGCCGAAAAACGGTTACCTCAAGATGGGCAATTTGATTGGCCTGACACCCGACACAACTATGCTATCCGTATGGCGACTTTGCCAACCATACACGGAGAAAAAGTTGTGCTTAGAATATTAAATACAATGCAGCAACTGTCGCTAGATCAATTAGGTATTCCTGACCCATTGCTAAATCAGCTCCGACAAAAACTGGCATTACCACAAGGAATGATTTTAGTGACTGGCCCGACAGGTAGCGGGAAAACCGTAACTTTATATAGCTGTTTACAATATCTGAATCAGAATAAAAAGAATATTTGCAGTGTAGAAGATCCCGTCGAGATCCCACTGAACGGCATTAATCAGACACAAACTAATAGCAAAATCGAGCTCAATTTTGCCAAAGTATTACGGGCACTGTTACGACAAGATCCTGATGTCATTATGGTGGGAGAAATACGTGATAGCGAAACAGCCGAGATTTCAGTAAAAGCGGCACAAACAGGTCATCTGGTTCTTTCTACATTGCATACTAATTCAACCATAGATACATTATCTCGCCTACAAAATCTGGGTATTTCAGGTTATATGGCTGCTTCTTGTATCAAATTAATTATCGCCCAACGACTTGTCAGAAAATTATGTCTTCATTGCCGCAAGCAACAAACAGAAGAAACCGTTATTAATATTGAAAATAATTCTCTATCTATTAAGCAATGGCTGGCAGTTGGTTGTGAGCATTGTTTCTCCGGTTATTATGGCCGAACGGCTATTTATGAATTTTTAGAAATAACTTATGACATCCAACAAATATTATCAGAACAGAATCCTAAAAATGTGCAAAAAACCATTATGACCCAAAGAAAAGACACTTTACTTTCATCCGGTGTTTTATTAGTGGAAAAAGGCATCACTACACTAGAAGAAATTTATCAAGTCACAGGTCAGGAATAATAATGAAAATTCATTATCTTTATAATTGGCAAGCAGTGAACAACAAAGGCGAAATATCAAAAGGGAAATCACTATGTGATAACCGGAAAGTTCTATATCAGCAGCTTATTCATTCTGGATTGCAACCTTATAATATAAAATGTGAAAAATTGATATTTTATCACCAACAACAAATTGCCTACCGTATGAATTTCATTCGTCAATTGGCAACACTATTATCATCAGGAATGCCATTACTAAATTGCCTCAACATTCTTATTCGAGAATGTAGTCATCCATTATGGCACTGTGTATTATTAGATATTAGCAAGAAAATCACCCGTGGAGAATCATTTTCCTCCTCATTAAAAAATTATCCATTTCTATTCCCACCTTTATTTTGTCAACTTATTGCTGTTGGTGAATTAACCGGACAATTAGAAGTCTGTTGTCAATTATTGGTTAAACAACAGGAACAACAAGATAAATTACAGAAGAAAATAGCAAAAGCACTGCGTTATCCTCTGATTGTTATCGTTGTTGCCAGCATCATTATTTTATTGATGCTTATTTTTGTTTTACCTGAATTTGAACATATTTATCATTCATTTGACGCACAACTTCCTCTGCTCACCCGCAGTTTATTAATCACTTCCAATTGGCTGATTCAATATGGTAGCTATAGTGTTATTGGGTTAATTATACTGTTTCTATTTTATCTACAATTACGTCAGCGCCATACAATATGGATTATTCGTGAAAAAAATCTAATGTTACGTTTACCCGTTATTGCAAAATTAATTAGTTGTCAGCAATTAGGGCAACTTTTCCATATTCTGTTTATGACACAAAAAGCCGGCCTGACACTCACCGCCGGGTTAGACAGTGCTATTGCATCAATAAATCATCCGGTATTTCTGCAAGCAACTAAATTCTTACGAGCTCAAATTAATCAAGGGGTGCCAATGAGCGAAACACTGAAACAACAATCTTGTTTTCCTGCTCTGTGTCAACAGTTTGTCAGTGTTGGTGAAGAATCTGGCAATCTGGAACTGTTATTAGGAAATCTCGCTAATTGGTACCAACAACAAGCATTGGAGATTTCTGATAATATGGCCCAGTTATTAGAACCAATACTTATAGTCATAATAGCGATAATTGTCGGTATGCTATTGCTCGCAATGTATTTACCCATTTTTCAGCTAGGTACGATACTCACCTAAAGTAAAAATGATTCCATAGCTTTGTCTCTAGGTCATCTGCCTCCTTTCGGTTACAATCCCGAAATATTCTCAAGTAATATTAAGGGATAGGATGACTTATATTATTGCACTCACAGGTGGGATTGGCAGCGGTAAAACCACTATCGCTAATGCTTTTACAGCGCTTGGTGTTCCTCTTGTTGATGCAGATATTATTGCCAGAGAAGTCGTTGCTCCTGGAACGCCTGCTCTACAAGCCATCATAGAACACTTTGGTCATGACATATTGATACCCGATGGCAGCCTTAACCGAGCACTGTTACGCCAGAAAATATTCACAAACAAACAAGAAAAACAGTGGGTTAATCAACTTCTTCACCCTCTAATACATCAAGAAACCCAACGGCAATTGAAACAGATAACTGCACCTTATATTATTTGGGTTATTCCATTATTAGTCGAAAATAATTTGGGACATCTGGCAGATCGGATTCTAGTCGTTGACGTTTCACCTGAATTACAAATCAGCAGGGTAGCCACTCGTGATGGTATTAGCTACCAACAGGTTGAAAATATTTTGACTGCACAGGCATCCCGTAGCGAGAAGCTAGCTTATGCCGATGACATTATCTCAAATCATGATAACGTACAGGCAATTGCTCCTCGTGTTGCCGAACTACATCAACAATATTTAAGATTAGCTGGATCAGCCAGACAGGATAATCATGATGAGTGACACAACTTCTACAATCATTTTTGAACACCCACTGAATGAAAAAATGCGAGCATGGTTGAGAATTGAATCTTCTCTGCAACAACTCACTAGTCAACGCCATTTAGACTCACTGGCAAGCAGCCTCGCCTTCTTCCGCACAGTTACTGAGCTACTTGAGGTGCTAGAACGAGGGGAAGTACGTTCAGAATTGCTAAAAGAACTAGAACGTCAACAGGCAAAATTAAAACAATGGGCTAAAATACCCGATGTTGATATTAATATCGTCAATAGTTTCAGATTAAAATTGAAAGAGCGAACTATTGCATTAAGTAAAGCACCACGACTGGGGCAATCCCTTAAAGAAGATAAAATTATCAGCCTGGTACGCCAGCGTCTTAGTATTCCCAGTGGTTGTTGTGGTTTTGATCTACCCACCCTACATCTATGGCTTCACTTACCACAATCAGAAAGAGATAAAATGGTCGCATTCTGGATTGATAGTTTGCTACCTCTCCAACAAGCCCTGGAAAGTATTTTAGAACTCATCCGCCAATCTGCTATTTTTCGTTCAGAAATCAGTAAAAACGGTTTCCATCAGAATACAGCAGAAGGCGCAGACTTACTGAGATTACGTTTGCCATTAACACCTTTATTGTTTCCTCAAATTTCCGGTCATAAGACCCGCTTTGCTATCCGTTTTTTACCATTGGATAGTGAAAAAGGCTCCGTGCCTGCTCATTTACCATTTGAATTGGCATGCTGCTAATATTACGAACTAATTATCAGGAAAATTATTATGTCTGAATTACTCACGATTGAATGTCCAACATGTGGTAAGACTGTGGTTTGGGGAGAAATAAGCCCATATCGCCCATTTTGCAGTAAACGCTGTCAATTAATTGATTTAGGCCAATGGGCAAATGAAGAGAAACGGATACCAAGCCAAAGTGAAAACTCCGATAGTGATGATTGGAGTGGACAACCTGAGCAATAATAAATAGCCGCGTTATTAATAATGCGGCTATTGACAATTCAAGCAGTAAGTAATGCAACAATGCTGTGATTAGCAGGAGGGAATTCATCAGCACTTAAATCTTTCTGTAATACCCACCGAGAAAGTTGCCCTTCTTTACCGAAAGGTTCATTTTCCCATTCATCCACCAAGAAGAAATACAGGGTAATCAACCTGTCAGGAAAATCATGTTCAACCGTTTTTACCAGCTCATAATGAGTAACTGTAATACCAATTTCTTCCTGTAACTCACGTATTAAAGCCTGTTCAGGCGTTTCTTCTTTCTCAACTTTCCCGCCAGGGAATTCCCAGAACCCCCCCATATGGGCATCAGCATGACGCTGAGTAATAAAAATTTCATGTTGCGTATTTCTGATAATCCCAGCGGCTATATGCAGGTGTTTCTTTTCCATATTACTCTTACTTCTTCATCTATTCTTTTTGATTGCTCAACAACCAAATGCTATATCCAACGTTGCTCACTTAAAACTAACAGTAAAAAGGCGGTTTCCCGCCTTTTCATCGTTACTGCAAGCGCCCGTGGCAATGTTTATATTTTTTATCCGATCCACAAGGACAAGGATCATTACGGCCTACTTTACGAGCTCCACTGGCAATCTGAGCTTCTGTTGTAGACATCAATGCGCCCTTTTCAACCTCATGGCTTAATTGCTGCTGCCTTGCCAAACGTTCAGCTTCTGCCCGGCGCTGTTGTTCCAATGCCTCTACTTCTTCCGGCAATCTCACTTGAACTTTGCTCAATGTACTAATCACTTCATATTTCAGCGATTCCAGCATGGTTGCAAACATAGCAAAAGATTCACGTTTATATTCCTGTTTCGGATCTTTCTGAGCATAACCACGTAAATGGATACCCTGACGCAGGTAATCCATTGCTGCCAAATGCTCTTTCCACAACATATCCAGAGTCTGCAACATGATACCTTTTTCGAAACTACGCATCATTTCAATGCCAACAATCTCTTCTTTACGTTTATAGACTTCAACAGCCTGTTCAAGGATACGCTCACGCAACGTCTCTTCATGTAGTTCAGGCTCTTTATCCAACCACTCTTTGATCGGTAGCTCCAAATCAAAATCAGCCATTAAACGCTGCTGCAAGCCTTCTACATCCCACATCTCTTCCAAAGATTGAGGCGGAATATAAGCATCAATAGTTGCTTTAAATACATCTTCACGAATACTGCTAATAGTTTCACTAACATCACTGACATCCAGCAAGTCGTTACGCTGAGCATAAATAGCACGGCGCTGATCGTTAGCAACATCATCGTATTCCAGCAATTGCTTACGTATATCGAAGTTACGGCTCTCTACTTTACGTTGAGCATTGGCAATGGCTTTGGTTACCCAGGGATGTTCAATCGCCTCACCCGGTTTCATACCCAGTTTACGCATCATGCCTGTGACACGATCAGAGGCAAAAATACGCATCAGTGAATCTTCCATTGACAAATAGAAACGAGATGAGCCGGCATCCCCCTGACGACCAGAACGCCCACGTAACTGATTATCGATACGACGGGACTCATGACGCTCGGTACCAATGATGTGCAAACCACCAGCCGCCAGAACGATATCATGGCGCTCCTGCCATGCAGTTTTAATCTCTTCAATCTGAGCGTCTGTTGGTTCCGGCAATTTAGCAATTTCAGCCTGCCAGCTACCACCCAGCACAATATCTGTACCACGACCAGCCATGTTAGTCGCAATAGTTACCGCACTCGCCTGACCCGCCTGAGCAATGATATCCGCTTCCATTGCATGGAATTTAGCGTTAAGCACGCTGTGCTCAATACTTGCTTTAGTCAGCTCACGGGAAACCAGTTCAGATTTTTCAATAGAAATCGTTCCCACCAATACTGGCTGTCCCTTACTGGTACGTTCGCGGATATCTTCAATGATAGCTTCAATTTTTTCAGCTTCGGTCATATAAACCAGATCCGGCAAATCACTGCGTATCATGGGGCGATTTGTCGGCACCACAATGGTATCGAGTTTATAAATGGAGCTGAACTCAAATGCTTCTGTATCAGCCGTACCGGTCATACCGGCCAGTTTTTCATACAACCGGAAGTAGTTTTGGAAAGTAATCGAAGCCAGAGTTTGGTTTTCATTCTGAATTTCTACACCTTCTTTAGCTTCGACAGCCTGATGCAACCCATCAGACCAGCGACGCCCCTGCATAGTACGGCCAGTATGTTCGTCAACAATAATGACTTCACCCTCTTTCACGATATAGTCAACATCACGGGTAAACAGCGCATGGGCACGCAGGGCAGCAGTAACATGGTGCATTAACATGATATTGGTTGGTGAATATAAGGATTCACCTTCTTCCATCAATTTGGTTTCCGCCAGTAATTGTTCAATCAAAACCAAACCACGTTCCGTCAAGTTAACCTGGCGGGACTTTTCATCAACAGAAAAGTGGCCTTCTCCCTGGAAAGTCTCTGAATCCTCTTTTTCCTGACGAATCAATTTAGGGATCAACTTATTGACTTTGATATAAAGTTCAGAGCTATCTTCAGCGGGGCCAGAAATAATCAATGGCGTCCGCGCTTCGTCAATCAGAATGGAGTCAACCTCATCCACCAGCGCATAATGCAGTTTACGCTGAACACGCTCTTCCGGGCTAAATGCCATGTTGTCACGAAGATAGTCAAAGCCATATTCGTTGTTAGTGCCGTAGGTAATATCCGCCGCATATGCTTCGCGTTTAGCGGGTGCAGGCATACCTGGCAGGTTGATGCCCACACTCAACCCCAGAAATTCAAACAATGGACGGTTATTTTCAGCGTCACGCTGTGCCAGATAATCATTCACTGTGACTACGTGAACACCGCGCCCAGTTAGCGCATTCAAATAAGCAGGCAAAGTCGCTGTGAGCGTTTTACCTTCACCGGTACGCATCTCAGCAATACAACGCTCATTCAGAACCATACCACCCAGTAACTGAACGTCAAAATGACGCATAGCAAACACACGCTTACTCGCTTCACGTACTGTTGCAAATGCTTCAGGCAACAAATTCTCCAGCGATTCACCTTTTTCCAAACGAGCACGGAATTCGACTGTTTTACCCTTCAATTCTTCATCAGACAATTTTTCAAATTCGGGTTCCATGCGGTTGATGACATCAACAACTTTACGCATGCGACGCAGTGTACGATCATTACGACTACCAAAAACCTTGGTTAATAATTTAATCAGCATAGTTAATTACATCTCAGATAAGGCCGTTATCTCGCAGCCAACAAATAGTTATTTATTTCGGAATTTGTAAAAAAAGAAGATTCAGAGGTAAGCGGCAGGGCCTGCACGAATACCTTGAGCTTTGGCAATCCAAAACACTTGGGAATGAGAAGATTGTGGTGCAACAGTCAGAAACTGTATATCTGAAACCGGCTCAGGTGGCTCAGGCTCTCTAATTAACAATGCATTCAGTGTTTCCAACACAAGCTGCTGAATATTGGAAGAGCTTAACCGGGTACTTTGTTTTGCTGCTTCATTACTCGTAGTCTGGGAAACAGAAAAAGCAAAAGAAAGCTGCCGGATAACATTGCGCACAGCATGTTGTTGCCAGTAATTAACACCATTGGCAGGCTGACGTTGAACATTTTGCAATGAAAACAGGTTATCAAAAACCGATAAAGCCTGATTTTGCCAACTCTGGCTGGATGACGTATTAGCTTGTGGAATATTATCCGTAACATCAGCAAAAACGGTAGGAACGCCAATACTTGCCGCAACCACCCCTAATAACAGATGTGACCAGAAATAACGTCTGCCAAATTGTCGCCAAAGATTTAGAATACCCATTAATCCTTCATCATATCGGAGCTATTTTTATTATGCGCGATAGCCGCCCACAATCATTAGATGTTCTTTTTGAAGACGCCGCTGCCGTTGAGAAAAACCCGCTACATGTTATCCAGCAACGTGCCGTCGCTTTGTTAAAACTTAACCGTGCCGTTACCAGCCTACTTCCCGCACAGTTACATCCGTGGTGCCGGGTCGCCAATTATCGCAAACAAATTCTGGTACTGGAAGCAGGAAACGCCAGTTGGATGACCAGATTACGTTACGAGCTGCCAACGTTACTCTCTGCGTTAAGAAGCGAAATTCTACCATCATTGTCTTCCATCGACATCAGGATTAATCCATCACTAATGATTAAGCATAACAATAGTGCGCAGAGCTTCGCAAAAACAACGAGTGACAATCACAAAACCTTACCGATACGTCAGTTAAGTCAGGAAAGTGCCAAGGAACTAATTATATTAGCGAATCGTAGTCCTAAGAAGCTGAAGGAAAGATTAGAACGATTAGCTGCACTGGCCGGAGAGAGTGCCAGCACAGCTAAGAAGAAATGCTAACGCTGAGTAAAGAATATCAGCGAGAACCAAATCACTGATAGCATAACCCACTGAGATGCATCATTGAGTTATTCTCTGGCACACTAAAACGTTATGCCATTACAGTCGATGGAGCACGAAAAGCCAGCGGCATTTCAGCTTCATCTTCAAAAGTGATCAGTTCCCATGCACTTTCTTGAACCAGAACTGCTTGCAGCAATTTATTGTTCAGCGCGTGACCAGATTTGAACGCAGTAAATGCGCCAATGATATTATAGCCACACATAAACAAATCACCGATTGCATCTAGCATTTTATGACGGACAAATTCGTCTTCAAAACGCAAGCCATCTTCATTAAGTACGCGATAGTCATCAACAACAATCGCACAATCAAAGCTGCCGCCTAAACACAACCCTTTAGATTGTAAGTATTCAATATCACGCATAAAGCCAAATGTACGTGCACGACTGATTTGACGAACAAACGCTTCTGCCGAGAAATCCAGACAGTAACGTTGAGAGCTTGAATCAATCGCAGGGTGATTGAAATCAATAGTGAAATCCAGACTGAAACCATTATAAGGTGTCATCTCTGCCCACTTATCACCCTCCACCACACGCACAGCTTCTTTAATACGCAGGAATTTTTTAGATGTGTTCAGCTCTTCAATACCCGCATCCAACAGCAGAAAAACAAACGGGCTGGCACTACCATCCATAATAGGAATTTCTGGCGCATCAACTTCGATAATAATATTATCAATACCTAACCCCGCAAGCGCTGCATTCAGGTGCTCAACCGTTGAGATTCGCACGTCATGCTCATTTACCAGGCAAGTACAGAGCATAGTATCACGCACGGATTTTGCATCTGCCGGAAAATCAACCGGTGGATTCAAGTCAGTGCGGCGATAGATGACCCCGGTATTAGCCGGTGCTGGGCGCATTGTTAGCGTGACTTTTTTACCGGTGTGTAAACCGACGCCAGTCGCCTGAACAATACGTTTAAGTGTCCTTTGTTTGATCATCGTTTTATCTCGCAATGTTATCCATCCTGCCAACCACTATACACTATGGTTGGCGGGCAAGTTTAGCACAAAAAGCGGAGAATCCAATTTTTTAGCTATTAATCGGCCTGTTTACGCAAAAATGCAGGAATATCCAAATAATCGGGCTCCTTGCTAGTTTGTACGCTTTGGTCATTCACCACTTTTGCTGCTGGTTTATTTTCTTCAGACAATGAGGACATACCACCAGATATTTGCTGATGACGGTGTTCCATTACACTTGACTGAGAAGACTTATTGGTAACCAACGTAATTTCAGGACGTTTATCCATACCAATACCCGTGGCAACCACAGTCACACGCAACTCATCGTTCATGTCTGGGTCCAGAGAGGTACCGATCACGACGGTTGCATTATCAGATGCAAATGCACGGATCGTGTTACCCACTGTTTCGAACTCATCCAAACGCAGATCAAAGCCAGCAGTAATGTTAACCAGAACACCACGAGCACCTGACAAATCGATATCTTCCAGCAGTGGACTGGAAATCGCCATCTCAGCAGCTTCTTCCGCACGATCTTCACCCTGCGCAATACCGGAGCCCATCATAGCGTAGCCCATTTCGGACATCACGGTACGCACGTCAGCAAAGTCAACATTCATCAGACCTGGACGCGTGATCAGTTCAGCGATACCCTGAACCGCACCTTTCAAAACGTCATTAGCTGCGCCGAAAGCGTCCAGTAGTGAAATGCCGCGACCAAGCACTTTCAACAGTTTGTCGTTAGGGATAGTAATCAACGAATCTACATGCTTAGACAATTCAGTGATCCCTTGTTCGGCAAATGCCATGCGTTTCTTACCTTCGAAATTGAAAGGCTTAGTCACCACAGCAACTGTCAGAATCCCGAGCTCTTTTGCAATTTCAGCTACCACGGGCGCTGCGCCAGTACCGGTACCACCGCCCATACCGGCAGCGATAAATACCATATCCGCACCATCAAGCGCGGTACGCAATGCCTCCCGATCTTCTTGAGCAGCAGTACGACCAACTTCCGGGTTTGCACCCGCCCCCAAACCTTTAGTAATACCATTACCAATCTGGATAGTCTGGCCGACAGCAGTTTTACGCAATGCCTGAGCATCCGTGTTTACTGCAAAGAATTCAACACCTTCGATGCGTTCACGCACCATGTGCTCAACAGCATTACCGCCGCCACCGCCGACGCCGATGACCTTAATCACCGCGTCATTGGTTAATTCTATTGGTTCAAACATATAGTTTCTCTCCGCTTTGTACCTTTATATCGAGACTAAAAAGATGTCGTCTCTGTATAAAATTAAAACTCTTTTTTCAGCCAGCTACTGACTTTCTTAAACCAGCGACTCACTGAAGCATGTTTTTCAATATCCGCATCACCATTAAGATGAGAGGCTTTTCCGTAATGCAGTAACCCTACGGCTGTTGAATAATAGGGTTGCTGTGCATAGTCCGTCAGACCAGTAATATTAAGAGGTTGGCCGATACGCACCTGAGCATGGAACACACGCTGAGCACATTCAGCCAAACCATCAATCTGAGCACCACCACCAGTCAAGACAATACCCGCCGCCAGATGGTGTTTAACCCCCTGCTGGCGTAACTGTTCCTGCAATCGCAGGATTTCATCATTCACTAAATTCAGTAATTCGATGTAACGCGGCTCAATGACCTCAGCCAACGTCTGACGCTGTAAGCTACGTGGTGGACGTCCACCGACACTAGGCACCTCCACACTTTCATCTTTGCTGACCAACGAACCTAGTGCACAACCGTGGCGTACTTTTATCGTTTCTGCATCACTTGGTGGCGTACCAAAGGCATAAGCAATATCACTGGTGACAACGTTACCGGCATAAGGGATAACTTTGGTATGACGCAGCGCTCCGCCGGTATACACCGCAATATCCATCGTCCCGCCGCCAATATCCACCACGCAAACGCCCAATTCACGCTCGTCTTCGGTCAAAACAGCATAGCTGGCAGCCAACCCGGAAAAGATAAGCTGGTCGACTTTCAAACCACAGCGTTCAACGGCTTTTGCAATATTTTTCGCCATATCATTATGACAAGTAATCAAGTGAACTTTCGCCTGCATACGCACACCGGAAAGCCCCACCGGATTTTTAATGCCTTCCTGATAATCGATAGCATATTCTTGCGGAATAACATGCAGTATTCGGTATTCATCACGTACACGAACTGATTTGGCAGTATGAACAACATTGTCTACATCTTCCTGAGTAACTTCCTCTTCGGAAATAGGAACCATCCCAATTTCATTCTGACAACTGATATGTTTTCCAGATAACGCCAGATAAACAGAGGAAATTTGACAATCTGCCATCAATTCAGCCTGATCGATAGCCCGCTGGACACATTTAACAACCGATTCCAAGTCGTTTACACCGCCTTTATCCATACCGCGGGATGGACAGCTTCCCACCCCGATAATATTAACCATACCATCGGGCAGAATTTCACCAACAAGGGCAGATACCTTTGCTGTGCCAATCTCTAGGCCAACTACTAATTTTCTGTCCGTCGATTTGATCATTGTTGTTCTGCCTACCTCATATAATTATTGCCAGTAATTGTTTATTGCCCTTTGACCGGAGCATTAGGATCACCAATGGGTAAAGATGCCCAACCTACCGCGGCACCACTGTCATAACGCAAATCCACATAATCTGCCCTTTTCTCTGTGTTCTGCTGTAACAGCGGATAAAGCTCGATAAAACGTTTAATACGGCCTGTTGTATCCATTCTTCCCAACTTTAGTTGGATACCATTATCCAGCGTCAGTTGCCAAGAACGACGCGCAGTCATTGCCACCGCTTTTAATTTCAGTTTATTAGCAGCGAGAAGTTTAGCCATAGCTCGGTAACCATCAAGTACTTCTTTTTCACTACCTTGTGGGCCATAAAGCATCGGGAAATACCCTTTAGCTTCCCATTCAACCGGGGTGCTAA
This sequence comes from Photorhabdus antumapuensis, assembly GCF_020387775.1. Classification (NCBI taxonomy): domain Bacteria; kingdom Pseudomonadati; phylum Pseudomonadota; class Gammaproteobacteria; order Enterobacterales; family Morganellaceae; genus Photorhabdus; species Photorhabdus antumapuensis. Next base: position 47,383 of record NZ_JAHZMK010000017.1, on the reverse strand, counting down.
ATACCTGACCTTCGGCGTCCAGCATTTGTGTGTCATTCCAGCGTACATAAGGGACATATTCTACCAGATGAATTCTCAGTTCATCAGGCCACTGTTTACGAACAGTGACTTGCCTTATCCACGGCATCCGTTCAATTTGTTGCTGAATGATATTCACATCCTGCGTCATGAAAGTTCCCGGTTGCCCTAATGACAAAATTGCCTGCCGGATATCATCGTTGGTAGTGTAGTGACGCTCCCCCGTTACCACCAATTTTGAAATGGGCAATCTGTTAGCATCTTTCATCCAATTAAGGACGGCCCAACCTCCCCAAATAATGGTCCCAAGCACCATCAGGAAGAAGATAAGCCCTGCCAGGTAAGAGCCGTTACTAGGACGGGAACTGTTATTTTCATTATCCCGTCCCCTTACTTTCAGGGCCGCTTGAGACATATCAATCAGCCAACTCCAGAATCTTTACCACCAATTGTGAAAAACTTAATCCAGCCTGACGCGCAGCCATCGGCACTAAGCTGTGGCTGGTCATCCCCGGAGAGGTATTCACTTCCAACAGATAGAAATCACCATCAGTATCCATCATGACATCGACTCGCCCCCAACCACTGCATCCAACTGACTGATAAGCTTTCAGCGCCAGTTCTGTCAATTGCTGCTCTTTTTCATCACTTAAGCCACTTGGACAAAAATATTGTGTTTCTTCAGACCAATATTTTGCATCATAGTCATAAAAAACAGCAGCGGGTTGAATACGAATAGAAGGTAAAGCCGTATCACCAAGGATGGCAACTGTGTATTCCGGGCCGTATAGCCATTTTTCTACCAGCAAATCAACGTCATAACGAAACGCTGCCTCTAGTGCGCCACGCAACTCCGAAATCTCATTAACCTTAGTCATACCAACACTGGAGCCTTCCAAGCTTGGCTTAACAATTAATGGCAGACCTAAATCTGCTACATATTCTTGGAGTTGTGAATCCGTCAATCGTTCAAATTGTTGAGAATTAATTGAAACATATGGCGAAACAGTCAATCCAATCCCCTGCCATAACTGTTTTGTACGCAATTTGTCCATTGACAATGCAGAGGCCATCACGCCACTACCGGTATAAGGTAACTGCAAAAATTCTAATACCCCTTGCAAAGTACCGTCTTCCCCACCACGCCCATGAAGCGCGATAAAGACTTTCTCAAATCCGGCCTCTTTCAATTGGGTCACAGGAAAATCTTTTGTGTCAACTGGATGTGCATCAATACCTGCTTCTCTCAATCCAGCCAACACGGCTTGTCCCGATAACAGCGAAACTTCACGTTCAGCGGAAGTTCCCCCCAACAATACCGCGACTTTCTCAGCCATTATGTTTTTCCTCATTCAAAGATGGCTGTAATTTTGTTTCAGCCAGATTACGCGCTATTTTGCCTATATTGCCGGCCCCTTGAACCAGAATTAAATCATTACTATCCAGCACTTGTGCCAATGCAGCGGTCACCTTTGCCGGATCAGAAACCAAAATCGGATCTAACTTACCGCGGCTACGGATAGTACGGCACAACGAACGACTATCCGCCCCCGGAATAACCGCTTCACCCGCAGAGTAAACATCCAACATCAGCAATACATCTACCTGATTCAATACATTGGCAAAATCATCATACAAATCACGGGTTCGGGTATAACGATGGGGCTGAAATATCATCACAATACGTTTATCCGGCCAGCCAGCACGGGCGGCTTTAATGGTTGCATCCACTTCCGTTGGATGATGACCATAATCATCAACCAACATTGCACTACCATCTTTGCCGTTAACATGCTCCAGAGAAAAATTCCCCAGAAAATCAAAACGGCGTCCGGTTCCCTGAAACCCTGCCAGCGCTGCCAAAATATCACTGCCAGAAATTCCCTCCTCAGTCGCAACAGCCACTGCCGCAGCAGCATTCAGCGCATTATGGCGACCTGGTGCATTCAATACGACTTTCAGATCCGCCATATCTTGACGACTGACAGTAAAATATCCCTGAGCACCCTTTTGCTGATAATGGGTAATACGGACATCTGCCTCTTCACTAAAACCATACGTCGTGATATAGCGCCCAACACGAGGAATTAACTCTTTGACAACCGGATCATCAATGCACATGACTGCACGCCCGTAGAAAGGTAAATTGTGCAAGAAGTTGATAAATGTCTGTTTCAGGTTTTCGAAGTCACCATGATAGGTATCCATATGGTCTGCTTCGATATTCGTAATGACCGCCACCATTGGCTGCAAATGCAAGAAAGAAGCATCACTTTCGTCAGCTTCTGCAATTAAATAACGGCTACTGCCAAGACGAGCATGTGTTCCTGCTGCTTTAACTAAACCACCATTAACAAAAGTGGGATCTAAACCCGCCTGTGCATAGATGCTAGAAATCATCGCTGTTGTTGTCGTTTTACCGTGAGTCCCGGCAATAGCAATACCATGACGGTAGCGCATCAGTTCTGCCAACATCTCTGCTCTGCGAATAACCGGAATTCGGGCCTCACGAGCAGCAACAATTTCCGGGTTATCCGCCAAGATTGCGGTTGAAGCCACAACAACGCTGGCATCCAGTATATTTTCGGGACGATGATTAAAATAAATCTGAGCGCCCAACTTAGTCAGTTGCCGAGTTACCGGGTTTGGCGCCAAATCAGATCCACTAATCTGATAACCTTCATTAGCCAACACTTCGGCGATCCCCCCCATGCCAGCACCACCAATGCCAACAAAGTGGATGTGCCTGACTTTTCTCATCTCAGGCACGAAAGCTCTTAATTTCGCCAATTGTTGTGTATTCACGTTTTCTTCTTCACTATATATGTTTGCTTCACCGCCCCTTTTAAGGCGGTCTAAATCATTTTTTTGCCGCATCGATTAATGCCGCCGATACTCGCTCAGTTGCATCAACAATTGCTGCTGAACGGGCTTTTTCCGCCATTTCCAGCAATTGTGGCCGTTGCCACTGAGTTAATAATTCGATGACTGCATCAACCGTAAACTGTGGTTGCTCCAGTATTTTTGCTGCGCCAACTTTTTCTAGAGGTAACGCATTCCAGTATTGCTGACGATCTTTATGCTGAAATGGCACAAAAATCCCAGGTAATCCCGCCGCTGACACTTCACTAACCGTCAACGCGCCAGAACGGCAAATCACCACATCAGCCCAAGCATAAGCTTGCGCCATATCATCAATAAATTCAGTAATCTTATGTTCGCATTTAACTGAATTGTTATAGGCATTCCGGACACTTTCTTTAGCCCCTTTACCTGTCTGATGCCAAACCGTAATTTTATCACCCATACGGGCTGCCACTTCCGGCATTGTCTGGTTAAGAATTCTCGCCCCCTGACTGCCACCAACAACCAAAACCCGAATCGGACCTTCACGCCCTGTCAAACGTTGTTTAGGTATGGGTAGTGCCAACACATCTTCGCGGACAGGGTTGCCAACAACGGGCGCTTTTGGAAATGCACCGGGAAATGCTTGTAAAACAGTTGTAGCAATTTTAGCCAGCCACCGGTTTGTCAGCCCGGCAATACCATTCTGTTCATGCAGCACAACCGGAATACCGCACATCCACGCAGCAATGCCGCCGGGACCAGAAACATATCCCCCCATGCCAAGCACGACATCTGGCTGATAGCGACGCATAATCGCCTTTGCCTGACGAATTGCTTTGAATATTCGGGCCGGGGCAGCTAACAGTGCTTTGATCCCTTTACCTCTCAGACCAGAAATCTGAATAAATTCAATATCAATGCCATGTTTTGGCACTAAATCAGCTTCCATACGATCCGCTGTTCCCAGCCAGAGAACGTCCCAGCCCTGGTCTTTTAAATGATGAGCCACAGCCAGTCCAGGGAAGACATGTCCTCCAGTCCCACCTGCCATCACCATCAAACGCCGGGTTTTGCCACTCATCGGGGACTCCTTACAAACGCTTGGGCTTTTGCCAAGCGTGTTTCAAAATCAATTCTTAATAGCAATACGATAGCTGTCGACATAATCAGCAAACTTGAACCACCGTAACTAATCAAAGGTAAAGTCAAACCTTTAGTTGGTAACATACCTGCGGCGGCCCCAACGTTAACCAGAGTCTGGAAACTGAACCAGATACCCACCGAACAAGCCAGAAAACCAGAAAAACGCTGATCCATCTGCAATGCGCGACGACCTATCGTCATTGCGCGAAAAGCGACGAAGAATATCATTAACAACACAAAAACCACACCTACGTAACCTAATTCTTCTGCCAAAACAGAGAAAATAAAGTCAGTATGTGCTTCCGGCAGGTATTCCAGTTTCTGGACTGAATTTCCTAGTCCTTGCCCTAAAAATTCCCCACGACCAAAAGCCATCAAAGATTGCGTTAATTGATAACCTTTGCCGTATGGATCTTCCCAAGGATCCAGAAAGGACGTTACACGGCGTATACGGTAAGGTTCAGCAATGATTAACAAAACCACCGCGAATACCCCTGAACCAATAATTGCTAGAAACTGCCATAACTTTGCCCCGGCCAGAAATAGCATTGCCAACGTTGTTACAAACAGTACAACTACTGTTCCCAAGTCAGGTTGAGCCAGAAGTAACACCGCTAACACGACCATCACGCCCATTGGCTTACAGAATCCCCAAAAGTTATTCCGCACTTCTTCTACTTTGCGCACCAAATAACTGGCGAGATAGCAAAATAAAGAAAGTTTCGATAACTCAGCAGGTTGAATTCTCAAAGGCCCAATGGCAATCCAACGCGATGCACCATTTACTGAGCTTCCTACCGCCAAGACAACCAGCAACAAAATAACGGAAATAAGCAGCATCAGATTGCTATAGCGTTGCCAGAAATCCATCGAGATACGCAATGTGATCAATGACACCCCGAAAGCCAGCAAGAGATAAATCGCATCACGCTTCGCAAACAGAAATGGATCTTCTGCAAGACGCTGCCCAACCGGCATCGATGCTGATGTCACCATAACAAAGCCGATAATTCCCAATCCGAGTGTCAGCCAAACCAGTGTGCGATCATACAACACCATATTGGTGGCATCAGTTTCACGGCCACCAATAACCCAGTCTTTTAATCTACTGAATCCCGGAATAGACATCAGCCCAACTCCTCTGCCAAACGGGCAAACTCATGACCACGCTGTTCAAAATTACGGAACTGATCAAGGCTTGCACAAGCAGGAGATAACAGCACCATGTCACCAGCCACCAGCCGCGGTGCGATATCACGTATCGCCTGTTCCATAGTTTCAGTCAATGTCGCTATTTCCGGGCGCAGTTGCGCCAGTTGTTTTCCATCCCGGCCAAAGCAATAAAGCCGAACTTTATTCCCACTCAGTAAAGGTTTAAGCGGAGAAAAGTCTGCCGACTTGCCATCACCACCTAACAGCAAATAAAGCGTGCCCTCCAGGTTCAGACCATTAAGCGCCGCCACCGTACTGCCAACATTGGTCGCCTTAGAATCGTTAATCCAACGCACCCCGTTGTTTAGACGAACAAGCTGGAAACGATGGTCAAGCCCCGGATAAACCGTCAATGTCGCCAAACTGGCCTCACGAGGAATGCCAACCACATCAGCTAAGGCCAATGCAACCAACCCATTGACGTAGTTATGTCGTCCCGTCAGCTTAATTTCATTTGTCGCCAATAGTGATTGGTTGTGAACTTTCAAAAAGGCATTTTCACTATCAAGCTGGTAGTCACCACAATCGACACCAAAGCTGACACAGCGGCTATCCATGCCCGTTTCAGGCAGTGTCAGGAGATCTTGAGCATTCACAATGCATCTTTTCGCCTGACGATAAATCCTCAGTTTAGCCGCCCGGTACTGAGATACCCCCTGAGGATAACGATCCATATGGTCCTCAGTCACATTAAGCACAGCGGCGGCCGTTGCATTCAGGCTATATGTGGTTTCCAACTGGAAACTGGAGAGCTCTAAGACATAAAGCTGACAAGATTTCTTCAACAATTCTAATGCAGGTAGGCCAATATTACCGCCAACACCCACCTGCCAATTAGCCGCTTTCGCCATTTCACCGACAAGACTGGTAACGGTACTTTTACCATTAGAGCCCGTAATGGCGACTATCGGGGCTGTTGCTTCACGGCAAAACAACTCGATATCACCAACAATTTCAATACCTGCATTAGCCGCAGCCTGCAATTCCGCCGTTGCCAAGGCAACGCCTGGGCTTACAACAATCAAGTCAGCATCCATCAACCAGCCAACATTCAGGCTTCCACGGTGACACTCAACTCCATCAGGCAGTTTATCCTTGCCGAGTGGTGCCGCACGAGTATCCATCACACGAGGTATCACACCTCGTGCCATAAAAAAGTCAACACAGGAGAGACCTGTCAGCCCCAACCCGATAATGACGACTTTTTTACCCAAATAATCCGCCATGATTAACGTACCTTCAATGTTGCCAGGCCAATCAGCACTAGCATCAGAGAAATAATCCAAAAACGCACAATAACACGTGGTTCTGGCCAGCCTTTCAATTCATAGTGATGGTGAATAGGTGCCATACGGAAAATACGCTGCCCGCGCAGTTTAAAAGAACCCACCTGTAAAATAACTGACAGGGTTTCCACCACAAATACACCGCCCATAATCACCAGTAGAAACTCTTGGCGTAGCAACACAGCAATCGTCCCCAGTGCACCACCTAATGCCAAAGAGCCCACATCACCCATGAAAACCTGAGCCGGGTAAGTGTTGAACCACAAGAAACCTAACCCCGCGCCAACAATCGCAGTACAGACGATAACCAGCTCACCAGCATGGTTCAGATAAGGGATATGCAGATAGTTAGCAAAATTGACATTACCTGTCGCCCATGCCACCAAAGCAAAACCAGCTGCAACAAAAACGGTTGGCATAATTGCCAAACCATCCAATCCGTCAGTCAAATTCACTGCATTACTGGTTCCGACAATCACAAAGTAGGTCAACAGAATATAAAGCGCACCCAGTTGCGGCATCACATCTTTAAAGAATGGCACGACCAATTGTGTTGCCGGAGTATCTTTACCGACACTGTACATAGCGAATGCCACACCCAATGCCAGAATGGACTGCCAGAAATACTTCCAACGGGCAATCAACCCTTTAGTATCTTTGCGCACAACTTTGCGGTAATCATCCACGAAACCAACAATACCGTAACCAATTAGCACAATCAGCACGCACCAAACATAGGGGTTATTCAAGCGTACCCATAACAGTGTAGAAATCGTAATTGAAAGTAAGATCAGCAAACCACCCATCGTCGGCGTACCACGTTTGCTAAAGTGAGATTCCGGCCCATCGTTGCGAACAACCTGCCCAATTTGTAATTTTTGCAGAAAGGCGATCATACGCGGCCCCATCCACAATGCGATAGCCAAAGCAGTCAGCAGGCTGACGATAGCCCTAAACGTCAAGTAAGAAAAGACGTTAAAGCCGGAGTGATATTTGACCAAATATTCGGCCAGCCAAACTAACATGTGAAGCTCTCCTGTAATGCGTGGACGACATCTTCCATTGTGGTATTGCGCGAACCTTTAACTAACACTGAAAAGACGTTGTGTTGTTGTAATAGTGGAACCAATGTTGCGATCAATGCAGCTTTATCCGCAAAATGCTGACCACAACCGCTCGCTTCACTAACATGAATACTTAATTTGCCCACACTGAACACGCTATCAATACCGTTAAAAGCTGCGGTTTCCCCAATCTGACGATGGTAATCTGCTGACTGTTCACCCAATGCCCCTATATCGCCAACAACCAACACTCGGTAACCCGGCATCTGTGATAACACCTCGACCGCAACGGTCATTGAGCCAACATTGGCGTTATACGTGTCATCAAGCAGCAATTTTCCTTCTGCCAGATTGATTGGAAACAACCGCCCTGGTACCGCTTTCAACTCAGACAAGCCCAGACGAATATCTCGTAGGGTTGCACCAACAGAAATTGCCAACGCACTGGCCGCTAACGCATTAGCGACATTGTGTTTCCCAGGCAACGGCAAGTTGATTTCTGTGCTACCAATAGGCGTGTGCAAACAAAAATCCGTAGTCAGTTGTTTAACCTGAATATCTGTAGCGTAAAAATCAGCACCTGATGCTTGTTGCATGGAAAAACACTGTACTGTGTTATCGCCAATAACCTGCTGCCAGTGAGCCCAATCATTGCTTTCCATATTGATAATGGCCGTCCCTCTTTCTGGAAGACCGGTAAAAATCTCGCCTTTAGCTTTTGCAATACTCGCGAGAGAACCAAAATCCGCTAAGTGCGCAGCAAACAGGTTATTGACTAATGCTGTTTCTGGCTGGGTCATTTCTACGGTATAGGCAATTTCACCAATATGGCTGGCACCTAGTTCAACCACAGCAAACTCATGTTGTTCTGTTAGTCTGAATAATGTCAGCGGCACACCGATATCATTATTCAGGTTACCCGCGGTATAGAGCGTGTTACCACATTGGCGCAAAATCGCTGCGGTCATCTCTTTTACCGATGTTTTGCCGGACGAACCCGTCAACGCAACAACACGAGCATTACTTTGCTGGCGGACCCAACTCGCTAATTTACCCATTGCTAAACGAGTATCTTTAACCACGACCTGTGGAAAATTAACGTCCAATACGCGGCTGACAAGCAAAGCACCGGCACCCGCGTTTACTGCGTCAGCAAAAAAATCATGAGCATCAAAGCGCTCACCCTTCAAGGCAATAAACAGACTGCCATTGCCAACCTGACGGCTGTCAGTAGTCACATCACTGATACAAATATCTGCCGCCTGCTGTTCAGTCACCTGATTCAATACGCCGCCCGTTACTTGTGCCAGTTGTTGCAAAGTGAGGGAAATCATGCAATTACCCCCAGTAACCGAGCAACAGTCAACCGGTCTGAGTAATCCAGGCGACGATGGCCTACCAGTTGATAATCTTCATGACCTTTACCTGCTATTAATACAACATCATCTGCTTTTGCCTGCATAATAGCGCTGGTTACCGCTTCAACACGGCCATGAATCGCTATCGCACTCCCCGGATCAAGAAAACCCGTCAGAATATCAGCAGCAATTGCCTGTGGTTCTTCATTGCGCGGATTATCATCAGTAACAATCACATAATCGGCCCACTGCTCTGCAATGCCTCCCATCAATGGACGTTTACCTTTATCACGATCACCACCACAACCAAAAACACACCAGAGCTTACCTTGACAATGCAAACGTGCAGCCACCAAAGCTTTCTCCAGTGCATCAGGTGTGTGAGCATAATCAACAACGACAGCTGGTTTGCCCGGTGCAGTGAATACTTCCATTCGCCCACAGACAGGTTCTAGGCAGGAAGCTGTTTCAAGCAGTTTTTCCAGCGAATAACCCAGAGCTAATAGGGTGGAAAGTGCCAATAATAGGTTGCTGACATTAAATGCCCCCATCAGGGCACTATCAATCGTACCGCCACCCCAACTGGACTCGAAGGTAATGGAGACACCTTTATCGTGATATTTTATTTCACGCGCCGCCAGCCAACGCCCCTGCCAGTTTTCTGGCAGACGGTTTTCCATTGTTACAGCAACCGCTTGCGGTAAACGAAATAACCATTTCAATCCAATCTCATCATCAACATTAATGATTTGTTGTTTCACATTATGAGTGGAGAATAGCAGCCATTTAGCTGCTTCGTAGTGTTCCATATCACCGTGATAATCGAGATGATCACGGCTCAAATTGGTAAACACTGCCGCCTCAAACGGCAACGCAGCTACACGCCCCTGAACCAATCCATGAGAAGAGACTTCCATTGCTGCAAAAGTTGCCCCTTGCCGAACAAGTTGTTGCAAATCCAGTTGGATATCAACAGCAGAGCCAGTGGTATTTTCACTTGGCGTCACACGCCCCAGTAAACCATTACCGACAGTTCCCATCACGGCACTGGTTTCCCCCAATCCGTGACTCCACTGAGCAAGTAATTGAGTAGTGGTTGTTTTACCATTGGTTCCGGTTACACCAATCAAGTGCAATTTATCACCAGGGTGACAGTAAAACCCACCAGCTAACTGTGACAACTTATTATACAAATCGTTCACATAAACAACCGGAACACCATGCATAATCTGTATAGTTCCGTTATCAGCCTCGCCCTGGGCTTCTGCAATAACCGCCGCAACCCCTTGTGCGATGGCCTGAGGAATGTAGTGTCGACCATCTGCTTGATGCCCTTTAACGGCAACAAACAGATCTCCGGCAGCCGATTTACGGCTATCCAATGTCATTTCGCGTAATGCACACTCTGGGGCATCAATACCCAATGGCGCAAGTAAACCGCGTAGATTACGATCTGCCACCTGTATCCTCTTTCTTATTAATCACAAATTCATTTTTATCATCTGCCGCCAAAGCATCCGGCTCCACATTCATGATGCGCAGAACACCGCCCATAATGGCACCAAATATCGGCGCAGAAACCGCACCACCGTAATACTTACCTGTCTGTGGATCGTTAATGATCACAACCAGTGCAAATCTTGGGTTACTTGCTGGAGCGATACCTGCGGCATAAGAGATATATCGATTAACATATTTGCCATCCGGCCCGACTTTCTTCGCAGTACCGGTTTTGATTGCAATCCGATAACCTTTTATCGCGGCCCGTACTCCACCGCCGCCAGGCAAAGCCACACTTTCCATCATATGAACTACCGTTCGCATGATTGGCTCAGGAAATACTCTTGTGCCAGGCACAGGTGGATCAACTTTAGTAATTGACAGAGGACGATAAATACCCAAACTACCAATCGTTGCATAGACCCGTGCTAGCTGTAACGGCGTTACCATCAGCCCATAACCATAAGAAAAGGTAGCCCTATCAAGATCTGACCACCGCTGTTTTCTTATTGGATATAAGCCACTACTTTCTCCGACCAACCCCAGATTGGTCGCTTTTCCTAGTCCAAAGCGTGAATAAACATCCACTAATTCTGTCGCGGGCATCGCTAACGCTAGCTTAGAAACACCGACGTTACTCGATTTTTGTAAAATACCGGTGATGGATAATTCTGGATAACGGGATACATCTTTAATTTCCTTACCGCTTATCCTATAAGGTATTGTGTTAATAACAGTATTTTCTTTGATGATACCTTCATTGAGTGCAGCCATGACCACCATCGGCTTAACAGTGGAACCTGGCTCGAAAATATCAGTGATAGCACGGTTACGCATCACTTCTTTTGGCGTATTGATACGATTATTTGGGTTATAAGATGGGCTATTTGCCATTGCCAGCACTTCTCCGGTATTAACATCTACCAATACCGCTGTACCGGATTCCGCTTTGTTAAAGGCCACCGCGTTGGTCAATTCGCGGTAAACCAGCGCCTGCAAACGTTCATCAATGCTCAAAACCAGATTGTGGGCCGCCAGACTATCAACAGATGAAATATCTTCGATGACACGCCCAAAGCGGTCTTTACGTACAGTCCGCTCACCTGGTTGACCCGTCAGCCAACGATCAAAACTTTTTTCTACGCCTTCAATACCCTGACCATCAACGTTGGTCACGCCAATAATATGTGCAGTTACCTGTCCTGACGGGTAATAACGCCGAGATTCTTGACGCAGATAAATTCCCGGCAATTTCAATTTATGAATGTAATCGCCAACCGATGGGTTAACCTGACGTGCTAAATAAACAAAACGACCTTTCGGATTAGCACTAATTTTGTCGGTAAGTTGCTCAACAGGCAAATTAATGGCCTCAGATAAAGCTTTCCAGCGGGTATCATCTGTAATCCCTCCTTTTTCAAACACCTCTTTCGGATCTGCCCAAACAGCGTTTACTGGAACGCTGACAGCCAAAGGCCGCCCCATACGGTCACTGATCATACCGCGGGCTGTAGGGATTGATTGCACGCGCAGGGAACGTAAATCACCTTCTTTAACCAGTTGATCCGGATTAATGACTTGCAAATAAGTCACTCTCAGCAATAAGCCAATTAAAGCCACGGCAATCCCCCCGCACAACAAAGCAAAACGCCAGCTAACAAAACTGGCTTTATCTTCTTGCCTTTTTAACTTCACGGGGCGTGCTGCTTTCATCGCTTACCTTTTTAATAATTAAATTAACTCACTGTGAAACAACAATGTTTTCCTGAGCAGGGTTAACATGCTGCATATGCATTTTTTCAATGGCTATCCGCTCAACCCGGCTGTGATCACCCAAGGCATTTTCTTCGAGGATCAAATTGCGCCACTCGATATCTAGTGCATCACGTTCCACCACCAGATGCTCTCTTTCAGCCGTCAACAAGCGGGTTTCATGTGCAGTGGTTACAACAACTATGGCCGAAACCAGTACAGCGACTAGAAGAATTAACGGTATCTTGGCATTCTTGAGCAAATCGCTACCGATAATACCGGTTAATCCGTGACGTTCACCTGCCATTATTCACTAACTTTTTCAGCAAAACGCAAAACAGAACTACGAGCCCGTGGGTTATCCGCCACTTCTTCCTCAGACGGTTTCATCTTGCCAACAGATTTCAGGCTACGCCCACCTTGCGCTTTCAGTTGCTCTTCTGTCAGTGGCAGTCCTGCCGGCACCTGTGGCCCACGACTGTTATGACGAATAAACCGTTTAACAATGCGATCTTCCAGTGAATGAAAACTGATAACTGAAAGCCGCCCTTTTGGTGCAAGCGCCTGTAATGCACCATCCAGCGCCTGCTCAATCTCTTCCAGCTCACTGTTGATATAAATCCTAATAGCCTGGAAGCTCCTGGTTGCTGGATGCTTGTGTTTTTCTTTTACCGGGCTGGCCTGAGCAATCAAATCGGCTAGCGCTTTTGTTCGGGTAATTGGCTCTTCCTGATTGCGTGCCACAATTGCTCTGGCAATGCGTTTGGCGAAACGCTCTTCACCAAATGTTTTCAATACCCAGGCAATATCATCTGCTGTTGCGTTCATCAGCCATTCTGCTGCTGACTGTCCGCGAGTCGGGTCCATCCGCATATCTAGCGGCCCATCACGCATAAAAGAAAAACCGCGTTCCGGATCATCCAACTGAGGCGAAGAAACACCTAAATCCAGTAATACACCATCAATTTTGCCGATTAGCCCGGCTTTTTCTGTATAGTGAGCCAATTTAGAAAATGGCCCATGTACTATTGAAAAACGTGGATCTGTGATCGCTTTAGCCACTTCAATCGCCTGAGGATCACGATCAATGGCAATTAAACGACCTGCCGTCCCCAATTGCGACAAAATCAGACGTGAATGCCCACCACGACCAAATGTGCCATCAATATAGATTCCATTTTCACGAATATTCAGTCCGTTGACTGCTTCATCCAACAATACGCTGGTATGTTTAAAATGACTATTTGCCATATTTATAGAGATAATTCCTGTAGCCGTACTGATAAAGGTTCCTGTGTGGATTGCTCAGCCGCAATATCATCTTTAACCTGTTGATACCAAGTCTGTTCATCCCACAGTTCAAATTTGTTGAACTGACCAACCAGCATAACCTCTTTGACTAGCCCTGCATGCTGACGCAATGTACTAGCTAACAAAAGACGTCCTGCACTATCCATCTGGCATTCACTGGCATGACCTAAAAGCAAACGTTGCACCCGACGCTCCGCCGGATTCATGCTGGATAAGTGAGAAAGTTTTTCTTCAATAATTTCCCATTCAGATAATGTATAAAGCAACAAGCACGGTTGATGAAGGTCAATGGTACAAACCATTTGCCCTTGTGATTCCTCATTTAGCATAGCCCGGTATCGGGTAGGTACGGTGAGCCGCCCCTTGCTATCGAGATTAATCTGCGTTGCTCCACGAAACATCCTCAGGCCACCCCTGGTGATCAAAAATTACCACTTTATCCCACTAATCCCCACAATAAGGAGTTTACGGATGGGACGAAAACCTTGTCAAGCCAGAGCCGATGCGCTTTAGCTATATTTGACGGCAGGATTTTAGCTGTTGGGAGGCATAATTATTAAATTTAGCAATATCAAAAATAATTAACACCATGATAATTCTGAATAATTTAACAAGCACAGGGAGAATAAATGTTTACGGCAAAATAATGAAAAAATAGTTGTGTGATTAATTTATTTACATAATTTACATTTCATTACTATTTAACCATTATATAGAAATATTTATCATTTCATTTGATGCATTCAACATTAAAACTAAGCTAGCAACAAAAAAACCTCAAGATAAATATTATTAAAATCAATTTAATATATAAAAAAAAGTAAAATACAAAAGTAAATAGACAAATCTCAAACTCAAATAAACGCTGTTCTATGCTCTTCTTTCTACTGAATAATTTATGTATGAATGAAATTGCTATTTGATCGCACTGGGCAAGGGTTTACGGCGGTTTTTGCTAAAACACGCAACGTAAGAGGTACTTTAAAGTTGCCCTTACACACTTCTTTTAAGACAAATCTAACAACCAAAACCCCTCATCAGAAAATTAATGAGGGGTTTTTATCATATTTTTCGGCTCAAGCTTCCTCGCCGACATAAGTCACGATGTATCCGTGTGATACCTGGCCCTGGCTTCTGCTTTTCATCTAGACTTGCTAACACCAGTTCCAATACCCGTTCAGCAATTTCCCGATGACGCTGAGCTACAGAAAGCACTGGACATTCAAGGAAATCCAATAATTCATGATCACCAAAAGTTGCAATAACCAATTTATTTGGTAAACGGCCGCTGTGTTTTAGCGTAACATCCATGACTCCCTGTAACAGGGCAAAAGAGGTGGTGAACAACGCTTGTGGCATTGGATGAGTTTCTAACCATTTAGTGAATACTTCAGCAGCCGCATCACGCTCATAACTGTTTGAGTAAAGATACATCACTTTACGAGGGTCATCTTTCCATGCTTCACGGAACCCCTGTTCACGCAGAAAACTGACGGATAATTCAGGTAATGCACCGAGATAAAGCACAGATTCAGCCGGGAATTGACGAAATTCTTGTGCCAGCATCTTTGCATCTTCAAAATCATCACCCACTACGCTGATAAAGTGTTCATTTTCGAGTGCCCGATCGAGAGCAATAATAGGCAAAGAACGATTTGCCCAGCGTTGATAAAAAGGATGCTCCGGCGGTAATGCGGTAGAAACAATCATTGCATCCACCTGACGCTGTAACAGGTGTTCAACACAGCGTATTTCATTATCAGGCTGGTCTTCCGAGCAAGCTATCAATAACTGATAGCCACGCTGACGAGCCTGACGTTCCAGATAATTAGCAATACGGGTATAGCTGGTATTTTCTAAATCTGGGATAACCAAACCAATAGAACGGGTACGTCCTGCACGGAGACCGGCTGCCACAGCATTAGGATGGTAATTATGCTCTCTGACTACTGCCATCACTTTTTCTACCGTTTTATCACTGACACGGTATTGCTTGGCTTTACCATTAATTACATAACTGGCCGTTGTGCGTGAAACACCTGCAAGGCGGGCGATTTCATCCAGTTTCACATTAACTCCTTATAGACCCCGAAAAGGCCCTACTTTATCGCAGAGCCTGATAAATGTATGCATATACCCGTCATCTTCTAAGTTGCCTCTTTGTTGGCTGCACTCACTCACCCCGGTCACATAGTTATCTATGCTCCCGGGGATTCGCTCCTTTGCCGTCGCGATGCATCTTAAAATCCATAGGGTATATAGCCCCGCAGTTTGCGATTTTTCATCGCATAATTTTATCTCCGCGAGAGACACCGACAATACCCGAACGAGCAACTTCAACAATTTCAGCAACATCTCGAACAGCATCGAGAAAGGCATCCAATTTATCGCTGGCTCCTACCAATTGCACAGTATATAAGGTCGAAGTCACATCAACGATCTGCCCACGGAAGATATCAGTACTGCGCTTGATCTCTTCACGTCCATAGCCACTGGCCTGTAATTTAACTAGCATAATCTCACGCGCTACATGAGAACCTGATGCCAACTCGCTGACTCGTAACACATCCACCAGCTTGTGCAACTGTTTTTCAATCTGTTCAAGTACCCTTGCATCGCCTTTAGTCTGAATTGTCATCCGCGATAATGTCGGATCATCAGTTGGGGCGACAGTTAAACTTTCAATGTTGTAGCCACGTTGGGAAAACAGACCAACAACACGGGACAAAGCCCCTGATTCGTTTTCAAGTAATACAGATAAAATCCGGCGCATAATCAGGTTCTCTCCGTTTTGCTTAACCACATCTCATCCATTGCTCCTCCACGGATCTGCATAGGATATACATGTTCAGTTTCATCCACTGTGACATCAACAAACACCAGCCGCTGATTTTCAGTCACCTCTTTCAAGGCTTCCGCCAATTTACTTTCCAATTCATCATAACGTTGGATAGAAATGCCAACATGACCATAAGCCTCAGCCAGTTTGACAAAATCAGGTAGGGATTCCATATAAGACTGAGAGTGACGGCCAGCATAAATCATGTCTTGCCACTGTTTTATCATCCCGAGGAAACGGTTATTCAAGTTTAGAACCAGTACCGGCAACCTATATTGCAACGCTGTAGACAATTCCTGAATATTCATCTGGATACTGCCATCCCCCGTAACACAGACTACCGTCGCTTCCGGGTTCACCAATTTAACGCCCAAAGCAGCCGGTAAGCCAAATCCCATCGTTCCCAAACCACCGGAACTGATCCAACGCCTTGGCTTATCAAATGGGTAATGCAATGCAACAAACATCTGATGCTGTCCAACATCTGAAGTGACATAAGCTTCCCCTTTCGTCAGACGATAGAGAACCTCGATAGCAGCTTGTGGCTTAATTTTTTCACCGCTGCGATCAAAATTGAGACATTTACGGCTACGCCATTGCTGAATAGATAACCACCAATCTTTTAGCGCATCGGGATCCTGTGTGTCTTCCACCGTCTCCAGCAACGCCAACATTTGCCTAAGCACCTGTTTAGCATCACCAACAATAGGTACATCTGCGGAAACCGTTTTCGAAATTGATGTTGGATCAATATCAATATGTAATACCGTTGCTTCCGGGCAATATTTTTCCAGATTATTGGTTGTACGATCATCAAAACGTACACCGACAGCAAAAATGACATCTGAATTATGGATTGCTTTGTTAGCTTCGAATGTACCATGCATACCGAGCATTCCCAGGCTTTGCGGATGAGTTGCAGGGAAACTGCCTAATCCCATCAGGGAGCTCACAACAGGGATATTGAATTTTTCCGCCAATGTCAGTAATTCTGCTGAACAATCTGCGTTAATCATCCCCCCGCCTACATATATGACCGGTTTTTTCGCATTCAATAGTTTTCTTAATGCCCGTTTAATCTGCCCTTTGTGTCCCTGAATTGTTGGATTATAAGAACGCATACTTATCTGATCAGGATAAATATAGGGTAATTTTACTGCCGGATTTACCGTGTCTTTTGGTAAATCAATAACTACGGGTCCCGGACGACCACTGGACGCTAGATAGAAGGCTTTTTTCAGTACCTTCGGAATATCCTCTGTTTTTTTCACTAAAAAACTGTGTTTCACGATCGGGCGGGATATCCCTACCATGTCACATTCCTGGAATGCATCATTACCAATCAGGGAACTGGCGACTTGACCGGACAATACAACCATCGGAATTGAATCCATATAAGCGGTGGCAATACCTGTAATGGCATTAGTTGCTCCTGGGCCGGAGGTGATCAATACCACACCAACCTTCCCGGTAGAACGAGCATAACCATCGGCCATATGAACCGCCCCCTGCTCATGACGTACCAGGATATGCTCAATGCCCCCAACCGTATGTAGGGCATCGTAAATATCCAGTACTGCCCCTCCCGGATAACCAAATATATGCTCAACGCCCTGATCAATTAACGATCGGACGACCATTTCAGCTCCTGATAACATCTCCATAGGTTTTCCTCCAGGCTCTGTTTGCAAGTTAATAAATCGGAAGTGACTTCCACTTTTATTTTGGTAAGACCTGACAGCTTCTCAGCTATTGCTGCTGCTGGACCAATTAACATAACGCTAGAAACGGGTGTTAGCAATGTGAGTACAAGGCAGAATAACCACTTTCTGACAATTCAAGATGTCTCTTGCAAGCGTTATCTTACTATCAAGAAGCTAAAGGCAAGTGGAATATGAGTGGCGATGCCTAAAAAGAATGACAACGTATAGGTATTATCCAGTATATATACGATAAAAAACTAAAAAACAGTTTTCAAAATCATTTAAGTCATCGAAGTATGAATTTGATAAAGGGAATACAGACAAATGCCTCAGATAATTCGACCATCATTTCCTCGTTTTTGGATGATCGTTACAAATAATTAATTTAGGTAAAATCTATCTACCTCATTTTAATTATATAATATGATAGAAGCTATTATTTTTCCTGCCGTCTCAGTCTCAACTATTCAATATTTACCCAAAGATTTTAATGTGTGATTTTTATACTCAGATACACAAATTAAATAATAAGTAAAAGATCATCATCTCCCCAGGAGATGATTTAAGGCTAACAATCAAATGGTAATTTAAATTAACCAGACCATTTGGTTATAATACAACCAAACCATATCATTAAAATTATTTATAAAAGGAAATAATGAGTTATGATAGAGATAGTTCAATTTTAACTTCTAATGTTTGATGAGGTCTGATTTGGCGCTTGCAGGATTATATAAAACCCTATGGTTACTTGCTGCTAATAAATTGGGTTTAAAGACAAAAAGTATCAAAAAAGATTTTTTCCGCCTGCCTTATGTAGAGCTGTCTGGAATGCAGATAGACAACATTTCATTTCGTGCTAGGAAAACCAAGTTGTGTCCCTCAATTCAATAATCGTCCTAAGAAATATAAACGGATACTACCTAATTCATTCGACTATCATTCAGTTAGATAAAAATCATCTGACGGTTAATGGCGAACAAATGATACTAGTTGCCAATATGAACATAACGGTAGAAATAAAAACTGACCGACGGAAAATGATTGACTATGTGCCCAACCTGTTAAAAACCAAAACCGAAGAAAACTTTTTGGAACGACAATTACTTCTTAATTCATCTTTTAAAACAAAAAGAACCAATTCAGTAACACTTTATCTGGAAGATAAGAATTATTTTTTAAATCAATGAGGAAGAAACCACATATGCCTGATGAAGCACTACAACAACCTAAACATAAAACAGTAGGAATATTTGAAAACTATCAAGAAATCATACCTGACGATAAACTTTCATACTTTGAAAACGAACCTTCTATAACTTTGCATGTAGCTCCCCAAGGTGCTCCGGTAGTAGAAGAAAATGGACTCAATATGGGTAAATCACTTACGGGTCATGTTTTCTATACTATCAGAAACAAAAACCCCAAAACTGGCAATTTTGAGTCCATTACCGCAGGGTTAAGTCCGGGAGAAGATTGGGACACCGTTAAAGACAATTTGTCGTTTAATGACCATATACGCTACCCTACCGCCTCATCACTAACAATAGTATCCCAAAACCTTCAATTCTTAATGGACCTGGATATGGTTTTTCAGAAAACTATTGATTACCGGGATGGAAAAACACAACCACCATCCTATAATGTATTAACAAGTAACTGTATTGATTTTGTAAAAGACACGTTTCACAGAGAGGGGGGACATGCTAGTTACTCTGGCATTACTCTAAACTTAGAGAAGACTCCTAATCAAATACTCAAGCAACTTTTCCCAAACCCGAAAAAAGTTACAAAGACTTACAGAACACCACTGGTAATTGATTTAAATGGGGATGGAGTTCAAACAGTAACCAGTGAACTAGGAGTGGTATTTGATTTTAACGGCCAAGGACAGAAAGTCAATACAGGCTGGGTCGATGCAAATGATAGCCTATTAGTCTGGGATAAAAACAATGACGGATTAATCAACCGTGGCTCAGAATTGTTTGGGGAAGATTCCCAACTGTCATCTGGAGAAAAAGCACAACATGGTTTTATGGCTTTAGCTGATATAGACAGCAATCAGGACGGTATTATTGATAACCAAGATGTAACTTGGAACGCATTAAAAATCTGGCAGGATAGGAATTTAGACGGACTCAGTACCCCAGATGAACTTAAAAGCCTTGAGGAAACTGATATTAAGTCTATGCAGCTAAACTATCAAGAGATCAATTATTTTGACCTACAAGGTAATTACCACGGACTGACATCTACCGTCAACTGGTCAAATGGATATCAGACAGAGATCACGGATGTCTGGTTCAAACAGGATCCGGTATCTATATACGAAGCTAAGCTCAGTAACGAATTGCATGATCTGATTAATGCGATGGCCTGCTTTGTCAGCCAGCAAACAGAAGAAATTAACAGTACTATCTCTTCCGAGACAACACCGATTCAGCTTCTTACCGTCAACCTGATAGGATAAACTAGTAGAATGAAATATATACTTTTACTGATAATCGTATTATTTACCAATGCATGTGCAGAACCGATGGAAAAAAATGTTCCTAGAACTGTATTTGGTGGAATTAAATATACAGGTATGGTTAAGGAACTTCCACTGAAAGTACCGAGAACAGTTGAAGAGTTTCAGGAACTAGAAAAACAAGCTCAGAATGGTAGCGCTGATGCCTATTTTTTATTAGGAAAACTTTATACTGACAATTCATTAAAAGAATCAGAAAGGGATTACCAAAAAGCCATAGCGTATTATGGCAAGGCATTAGAGTTAGATAAAAACCATGCGGAATCTTTATATAATCTCGGTATAATTTATAGTTTTGGTTATGGAGTACAAGAAGATCAAATAAAAGCTAATAATCTACTTAAGAGAGCCGGAGATTCTGGAATAATCAATGGATATCAGATAATAGGGGTAAATTATTTACATGGCTCAGGGAATAGCCCACAAGATTTAGAAAAGGCATATCATTATATTAAAATAAATGCTGAAAAGGGCACTGTGGAAAAAGGAATATCTCAAGAAATAATAAATAATTGGGATGAATTCTTAATTCTTATGGGATATCAACCCATCCCATTAGTAGAAAAAAGTAACTAAAAATATACTTATATACCTAATAGATTTCGAGTTGCAGCGCGGCGGCAAGTGAACAAATCCCCAGGAGCATAGATAACGATGTGACTGGGGTGAGTGAAAGCAGCCAACAAAGAGCAGCTTGCAAGATGAAGGGTATAATCCCGCTCTGTATTCAGAGCGGGTTATTTTACAGTAGATAAATAATATTTTGACAACTTATTTAAAACACACAAAGTCCATCATAATTACATAAAACATGAAAAAACCTATCACATTCATTTATATAAATAAATTCTGATTCACAACATTGAATTATCTTTTAATACCTTTTCTAGCCTAGGAAAAACAGTAAAACCGTCGCGATCTAAAAAGTGCCCGCCATCGGGGAAACCATATAATTCAGCCCGGAGCTGCTGACTTAAACTTAATGTAAACTGTGGAGGTACAATCTCATCATTAAGCGATAATATCACTATTCGCTGATTTATTTTTTGCATGAGGGGACAAAAATCCAAGTTCTCCTGAGTAAATATACTTAATTCAGGTAAAGTTGATAGCTTTTCATAAAATCCTGAAATCAATACAATCCCCCCAATATTTACATTATCAGGTAAAGATGCGATGTAACGGAGTGTGGCAATACAACCCAGGCTATGCCCGATAAAAAGCGTTTTTTCATCAGGATTAGGCACACTTTCCTGCAACTTTTCTTGCCATAAATGAGGTGAAGGAGCATGAGATTCAGGCATTTCCGGCACAATCACATGGGCATTTAATCGTTCATATTGACCTTTAAGCCAAGGAAACCAATGATGATCAGGAGTCGCCATCAGACCATGAACAATAACTATATTATCAAAATTCATCAATTCACCTAATTATACAAATTATATTTTATTTACCATACAAACTTTACCATTATCTTATTAATATATTTATTACAGGAATAGCATAATATTGTCAACCAATATATTCTCTATAATTAACCAAGAAAACAATATTAATTTAATAAAACTATATTCATTCAATCTGTAATATTTAATAATTACAGATTGATCTTAGAAAATATAATTTATCTGTGATTTTAAGGATGAACTAAAGCTTATTCTTCCAATATTAAAGTCTTAAAATCTGGGTATTCCAGGGAAAAATCCAAAACGGGATATTACTACAATATCCCCCAGATTTCCCCTGAATAACCGGTAACACTAACTCTTTGTATTAAATTCTAAAAATCAATCCTGATACATAGATTCAATTTCTTTATGGTAACGCTGCATAATAATTTTTCTCCGCAATTTCAGTGTTGGAGTTAATTCACCCGTTTCCATTAAAAATGGTTTTGGCAGTAATATGAAACGCTTTACTTGATCGAAATGAGCAAAGTTTTTCTGCATCTCTTTCAAGCGTTGCTCAAACATATCGATAATCTGACTATGGCTCAATAATTCAACCCGATCATGATATTTGAGATTAATTGATCTTGCATATTCTTCCAATGCTTCATAACAAGGCACGATAAGAGCGGATACAAATTTACGGGCATCAGCAATAACAGCAACATGCTCAATAAAACGATCTTGCCCTAGCGTACTTTCAATCATTTGAGGAGCAATATATTTACCATTCGATGTTTTCATCAAATCTTTCAGACGTTCAGTAATAAACAAATTACCATTTTCATCCAACTTACCGGCATCACCTGTACGCAACCAACCGTCTTGAGTAAATGCCTTGGTGGTTTCTTGCTGATTATTGAAATAGCCTTTCATCACAATTGGGCCACGCACTTGTATCTCATCTTCCTCACCGATACGGACGTCAATACCAGGCAATGATTTACCAATAGAACCAAGCAGATAACCTTGCTTTTCCCAACAGGAAACCGTGGCACAAGTCTCGGTCATACCATAGCCATATTTGATATTTATCCCAACAGCGAGAAAGAACAAGATAATCGTTTCGTCCAGACGTGCGCCAGCAGCAGGTAAAAACCGAACTTTGCCCCCCAACACATTCCTCAATTTACTCAACACCAATTTATCCGCCAGTCGATGCATTGCCGTTGACCAGGGACAGCTTTTTTTACCTTGCAACTGACGTAAAAACTGACGCTCACCACATTTAATCGCCCAGTTAAATAATTTTCTGCGATGCCAAGGTACCTGAGAAACCTTTTCAAAAATCACACTGTAAATTTTTTCGTAAAATCTCGGCACTGCACACATCACTGTCGGGCGAATATCCGCCATAGCCTGACGAACAAAATTAGTATCAGTCAGATAAACATTTTGTGCGCCTGTATGCATCACATAAAAGCTCCATGCGCGTTCGAAAACATGGGATAACGGCAGGAAACTCAAAGAAACATCCTGATCAGTTAATGTCAGGCGATGATCATGTGAATACAACTGATAAGCTAAATTACGGTAATCAAGCATAACACCTTTAGGCTCACCGGTTGTACCGGATGTATATATAACCGTAAAAAGATCGTCCAGATTATGGTTAGCAATACGAGTTTCCAACTCAGACTGATGTTGTAATTTATTATCAGTCATAAAGTCGGATAAATACTGTGCTAATGAACAATCGCGCAAATCGACTGATTCATCTAATACTATAATGTGACTTAGCTGAGGACATCGTCCTGACAAAGTGACAGCAACATCATACTGCACCTGCCCACCAACAAACAGAATACGCACACCGGCATCATTAAGAATGAAACCAGCCTGTTCCTGACTACTGGTTGCATACAAAGGAACAGTCACTGCCCTGAGTTGTAATACCGCGATATCTGTCAATGACCACGCCATGCTGTTATGTGCAAAAAGGCCAATTTTTTCCTGTACATCAACCCCAATCTCCAGCAATGCCCGGCTAATGGCTTTTGTCTTTTTGTCAATATTATTCCAGCTTAATTCGAGTTGTTCATCTGAAGACCATTGGCGAAAAGCAATTCTCTCTGGGTTTTGTTTAATTTGTTGCTGCAACCGGTTTATCAAGTGATAAGGATGTAAATTTTCAGTTATCACAATTCTTTTCCTGTTAGAAAAATTTTCTTCTCATTAGAGAAAAGCAGTGGCTTTATTCTCTAATAATGCTTTTTTGCATCAATAATTCGCTTTTCAGCTTACAGATGTTAGCTATTTTCCTTGCAGTCTACCTATTCCTGCACAACAGGAAAAGAATATTTATCAAAAGTTGATAAATTTGTGATAAAATGAAAAACTCACTACCTGTTTATCCAATAGTGAGTTTCAAGTTAATTAACTACCGCTAAGTTGGCTCAACAGCGATTTCATCCACTGATGCCCCTTATCTTTTGTTGTAGATTCGTGCCAAATCAAATAGCACGGACGGCTTACCTTATCCCATGGTAATGAAACAGCTCTTATTGCTAATTGTTCACTATAGTGCTCAACCAACCATTTTGGCGCAATCGCCACCAAATAGGTTTGAGAGACAATATGCAACACACTATTCAAGTCGGTACCCTGATAAACAACCGAGCGCAGACGTTCCCCACCATCATAATAAGGAACGCTAAATGAACATATATTATCCAATGATACAACTGCATGATGTTCCTCATACAATTGCTGCTCACTAATACTATTTTCAATTCTTGGATGATGATTAGAAACAACCAAAACCAACTCATCATTGAATAACGGGTAATGATGAAAATCCATACGTTCTAGCTGGGTATAGCTAATGACAAACTCAGTTTCCTGATATCTGAGCTGATGTTCAATATTATCATGCAAATATGATCTAATCGTCACACCCAGATTGGGTGTATTTTGTTTTACCTGTTCAACTATTTTTGCAGCCAGTCTAATATCTAGAGGGCTACAAATTGAAAGACTAAAAACCCTATCACTATTATCAGGTTCAAAACCAACCCCAGGTAACTCATTATATACCAGTTGTAATGCCTGGCGGACTGGACCAAATAATTGATGAGCTCTTGCCGTCGGTTGTATTCCACGCCCATAACGCACAAATAATTCATCATTGAACATGAGCTTCAAACGAGAAACCGCATTACTGACAGCCGGTTGTGACATTCCTAATATCTGTGCCGCACGTGTTACATTCTGCATTTGCATAACTGCATCAAAAACAGTCAGCAGATTGAGATCCACATTACGTAAATGAATTTCATTTGGATCTTTTTTGGTTGCAGTTACTGAGGTGTATTCAGCCATTGTTTAACTCCACTAAACTCATGCAGATGATCCCGACTAATAACAAAACATCGGAAATACCTTCATTTATTACTCAGATATTACGATGACTCTACTATTAACGAGATCAATTGTCTTAATCATTTCGATAACAAATAATTAAGACTCATCCTTGTACAAATCTGAATACGCATAGCTAACCAGCGCATCCCCTTATTAATGTTAAAAATAGATAATCTCAGTTAGTAGAAAATGTAGATGCTCATTATTCATTTACAAAAAAGTACAATTTTGTTAACAATTTATTCACCCTAGTATTCCGTATGTGATGATAAATCAAAGAATGACCCAATTCATAATAAAATTACTGAATTATTATTATTAAACAATTTTATCAGAGTCATTATATTATGAAATTATTTTTTCAACGATATATAACATAACTTCCTATTTATACCTATTTGTCAATGACAAATGATGTTTTTCGGAAAAATACAAATCGACTTCCAGCTCATCACACGAAAAATACTTAATTTTAATTAATCAGTATAATGCGCTATTTTTATATAAATCTGAGCTTATCACTAAAGTCAAACCCGAACAAAAAAGGATAAAATAAAATCTTTTTAAATATAAACAGATCAACACTTCAATTTACCGCCATGAGAAAAGTAAAACCAAGAATCATATGCCTAAATGAATTCTTGACATCACTTTTAAGATAACGTATCAATAAAAGCATACGAATCACAAACACTCATTAATACTACTGAAAGGTTGGATCGATATGATTCACTCAATTTGTCTACTAAGCCTACTACTCATCGTATCTGATATGCGCGGTATGCTGGTGGACAGAAAACAGAGTTGATTCAAAACAGAGTTGGTCCAAACCAGACATTAACAAGAACCCGCGCCATGCGCGGGTTTTTTTTACCTGCTGGGCGCAAAAAATAACCATGAGAGGAACGTACATATGAACCAGCAAGTTATTATCTTCGACACCACGTTACGTGATGGCGAACAAGCATTACAGGCCAGCTTATGTGTGAACGAAAAACTCCAGATTGCCCTGGCCTTGGAGAGAATGGGTGTTGATATCATGGAAGTCGGTTTTCCAGTTTCCTCTCCTGGTGATTTTGAATCTGTACAGACGATCGCCAAGCAGATAAAAAACAGCCGTGTTTGCGCCTTAGCCCGTTGTGTAGAAAAAGACATTGACGTGGCCGCAGAAGCGTTAAAAGTTGCGGAAGCTTTTCGAATCCACGTTTTTTTAGCCACTTCCAATTTACATATTGAATCCAAGCTGAAAAAAACATTCGAAAATGTCATGGAAATGGCAGCTCAATCAATCAAACGAGCACGTCGTTACACTGATGATGTCGAATTTTCCTGTGAAGATGCGGGTCGTACACCTATTGATAATCTGTGTCGGATCGTTGAAAACGCTATCAAAGCAGGCGCAACGACTATCAATATCCCAGATACTGTCGGTTACACCACGCCATATCAATTTGGCGGCATCATCACTAACTTGATCGAACGTGTTCCTAATATCGATAAAGCGATAATATCCGTCCATTGCCACGATGATTTGGGGATGTCTGTCGCCAACTCGATCACAGCAGTACAATCCGGAGCCCGTCAGATAGAAGGGACGATAAACGGTCTGGGTGAACGTGCCGGTAACTGTTCACTGGAAGAAGTCATTATGGCGATTAAAGTCCGTCAGCAACTGTTAGGTGTTTATACTAATATCAACCATCAGGAAATTTACCGCACCAGCCAGTTGGTCAGTCAATTATGCAATATGCCGATCCCCGCGAATAAAGCCATTGTTGGTAGCAATGCATTTTCCCACTCATCCGGAATTCATCAGGACGGCGTACTGAAAAATCGTGAAACTTACGAAATTATGACACCAGAGTCCATCGGCCTGAAAGAAATTCAATTGAACCTGACTTCCCGTTCCGGTCGCTCCGCAGTGAAACACCGTATGGAAGAGATGGGATATCAGGATAAAGATTACGATCTGGATAGCTTATACGAAGCCTTTTTACGTCTGGCAGATAAAAAAGGCCAAGTGTTTGACTATGATTTGGAAGCCTTGGCTTTCATCAATTTGCAACAACAAGAACCAGAATTTTTCCATCTGGACAACTTTAATATCCAATCTGGCTCCAACGTGATGGCAACAGCCGCTGTACGTTTAGTGTGTGGTAAAGAGGTGAAATCAGAAGCTGCCACAGGTAATGGCCCGGTAGATGCGGTCTATCAGGCAATCAGTCGAATAACTGAATACCCAATTGAACTGGTTTCTTATCAGTTATCAGGTAAAGGCCAAGGAAAAAATGCACTGGGTCAGGTAAATATCGTTGTTGAATGCTTTGGGCGTCGCTTCCACGGCATGGGATTGGAAACAGATATTGTTGAATCTTCTGCCAAAGCAATGATTCATGCTCTGAACTGCATTTGGCGTACAGAGCAAGTTAAGAAAGAGAAACAACGCATACAGCAAAATACAAAGGAAATGGTGTAAACATGTCGAACAATTATCATATTGCAGTTTTACCCGGTGATGGTATTGGCCCCGAAGTTATGGCACAAGCCTATAAGATATTGGACGCAATCCGTAAGCGTTTCAATATCCGTATCACCACCAGCGAATATGATGTGGGTGGGATTGCTATCGATCGCCATGGCTGTTCACTACCGGCAAAAACCGTAGCAGGTTGTGAACAGGCTGATGCCATATTGTTCGGCTCAGTGGGAGGGCCTAAGTGGGAACATTTACCACCAGCAGAACAACCTGAGCGTGGTGCACTGTTGCCATTACGCAAACATTTCAAATTATTCAGTAACTTACGCCATGCCCGCTTATATGCCGGGTTAGAGGTATTTTGTCCTTTACGCAGTGATATTGCCGCCAAAGGCTTTGATATTTTATGTGTCCGAGAATTAACCGGCGGTATCTATTTTGGTCAACCCAAAGGACGTGAAGGCCAAGGTAAATATGAACGTGCCTTTGATACTGAGGTTTACCACCGTTTTGAAATCGAGCGCATTGCCCGTATAGCCTTCGAATCCGCTCGCAAACGTAATAATAAAGTTACATCTATTGATAAAGCAAATGTGTTGCAGAGTTCCGTATTATGGCGAGAAGTTGTTACTGAGATTGCAAAAGCGTATCCAGATGTAGAAATCAATCACATGTATATTGACAACGCCACCATGCAGTTAATTAAAGATCCGTCTCAGTTTGATGTGATGCTGTGCTCCAATATTTTCGGCGATATCTTATCTGACGAGTGCGCCATGATTACCGGTTCAATGGGTATGCTACCTTCTGCCAGCCTGAATGAAAAAGGTTTTGGCTTGTATGAACCCGCTGGGGGTTCTGCACCAGATATTGCCGGAAAAGGTATTGCTAACCCGATAGCCCAGATCCTGTCTGCCGCTTTACTGTTGCGCTATAGCTTAGGTCACAATGACGCCGCTAATGCGATTGAACAAGCGGTTAACTACGCGCTGGAACAGGGCTATCGCACAACAGATTTAGCCGGAGACGGTAAAGCAATTAGCACTGATGAAATGGGCAGCGCTATCGCCCGTTATATAGCCGAGGATGTTTAACATGGCTAAGACTTTATATCAAAAATTATATGACGCTCATATTGTCCGGGAAGTACCGAATGAAACCCCGTTACTCTATATTGATCGTCATCTGGTTCATGAAGTAACCTCCCCGCAAGCTTTTGATGGTTTGCGTACTAAAGGCCGCCCAGTGCACCAGCCAGGTAAAACGTTCGCAACAATGGATCATAACGTATCCACGCAGACAAAAGATATTAACGCCTGTGGTGACATGGCACGTATTCAAATGCAGGAGCTGATGAAAAACTGTGCCGAATTCGGTATCACATTGTATGACCTCAACCATCCCTATCAGGGAATTGTTCATGTGATCGGACCGGAACAAGGCATGACCCTGCCGGGAATGACGATCGTTTGTGGTGATTCCCATACCGCAACGCATGGCGCATTCGGCTCGTTGGCCTTCGGTATTGGCACTTCTGAAGTTGAACATGTACTCGCCACCCAAACCCTGAAACAAGCCCGTGCTAAGACGATGAAAATCGAAGTGATGGGTGATGTCGGCGATGCTATTACCGCCAAAGATATCGTTCTGGCGATCATCGGCAAAACAGGTAGTGCAGGTGGTACAGGGTATGTGGTGGAATTCTGTGGTAAGGCGATTGAAGCACTTAGCATGGAAGGCCGTATGACCTTATGTAACATGGCAATTGAAATGGGCGCTAAAGCGGGTTTAGTCGCACCAGATGGAACCACATTTACTTATATAAAAGGCCGTCAGTTCTCACCCAAAGGAGAATTGTGGGAACAAGCGGTTGCTTACTGGAAAACACTGAAATCCGATCCCGATGCACAATATGACACGGTTGTTACTATTAACGCGGAAGAGATCTCCCCGCAAGTTACATGGGGAACAAACCCTGGACAAGTCATTGCTATTGATCAAACCATTCCAGCGCCGGAATCTTTTAGTGATCCTGTTGAACGAGCATCTGCTGAAAAAGCACTGGCTTATATGGATTTGAAACCCGGTATTAAGCTAACAGATGTAAAGATCGATAAAGTCTTTATCGGCTCTTGCACCAACTCCCGGATTGAAGATTTACGGGCTGCCGCAGCTATCGCACAAGGCCATAAAGTTGCTCCTGGAGTTCAGGCAATCGTTGTTCCCGGCTCAGGCCCCGTTCAAGCACAAGCAGAAGCAGAAGGTTTAGATAAAATTTTCATAGCGGCCGGTTTTGAATGGCGTTTACCTGGATGTTCCATGTGTCTGGCAATGAATAATGACCGCCTGCAACCCGGTGAACGCTGCGCTTCTACCAGTAACCGCAACTTTGAAGGGCGCCAGGGACGTGGTGGACGCACCCATTTGGTTAGTCCAGCGATGGCAGCAGCAGCAGCGATTAATGGTCATTTTATCGATATACGCCACCCAGCACAGAAATCGTCAAGGAGAGAATGATGGAAAAGCTTATTCAACATACCGGTTTGGTTGCTCCTTTAGATGCGGCAAACGTTGATACTGATGCCATTATTCCCAAACAATTCTTGCAGAAAGTCACTCGTACAGGGTTTGGTCAGCATCTGTTTCATGACTGGCGTTTTCTTGATGATGCAGGACAAAAACCTAATCCTGAATTCGTATTAAATCAGCCTTGTTATCAGGGTGCCAGTATCCTTCTGGCTCGTGAAAACTTTGGTTGCGGCTCCTCCCGTGAACATGCACCTTGGGCACTAACGGATTATGGTTTTAAAGTTGTTATCGCCCCAAGTTTTGCGGATATTTTCTACGGTAACGCGTTCAACAACCAGTTACTACCAGTAAAACTGAACGATAAAGATGTCAATGAGCTATTTGAGTTGGTTCAGCAAAACAAAGTTTGTCGTTTTACTGTCGATCTAGAACAACAGAAAGTCCATGCTGGCGATAAAAACTATGATTTTGAAATCGATAGTTTCCGGCGCCACTGTATGATGAATGGTCTGGATAGTATTGGCCTAACATTACAACATCTGGATGCCATCATAACCTACGAGCAAGAACAACCCGTTTTCCTACGTTAATTTTTCCTTTATTGATTTATCCCGTAGTTTTTTACTACGGGATTTTTCTATCGGTGTCAAAAGCAAGAACAATACCACCACGTCTATCCTGCTAAACGGGCACTACACCTTTCTCAGAGACGGGAAAGAAATCGACCTGGATGCCATGATTGCGAGGCTTAAGCTAAAGTGACGGAAAAATCTGGGGTTCCGACGTACAACCCCTATCCGGCTCAAACGAAACATGGCCAATATAAGCAGCAATTATTTGGATAAAGTTTTAATCGCTGGCTTTAATGCGATGGCAAGAAATGAATATTCACGCTCTCACCCTGATTAACCTTCGAATTTGCGCTAATAATGACGCAAATTCCTCGGACTGAACATTGTTAATCATGTTGCACCCCCGAACGGCAGGCGGGCACGGAAAAATAAAACACACTGTTGGGATAATTGACGGCGGGCTTCGCGTTCTATGCGAGCTATTACAATGAGAAAATGAATATGATTTTTTTATCGTTACGGAATACTGCTGCAAATTTATAGGCGTGCATTGCAGAAACTTCATTCAGCGTTTTATATTGCTGCCAGCAAGTTTCCGCGCTTGGTCACAAATTTATCTGCGACGCATTTAACCTACCCGAATCTAAACGATAACGTCAATAAAATTTATCGAAAATAATTGTTAATTGTGTCACAAAACTCCATTTTTACCACTAATGATTCATTTCATTCTCATTTATGATGACATTATGGATTTTTTTAAACAGGGTGTGCAAATGCCATTCATCGCCATGCTTTTTATGTCAATTGTAACGTTTTTCTTCTTGACTATATTAGTTAATTATTTTTTCATATTAGAACGAAATGTAAAAAAAAACCTATGGGTATCGTTATTAATGACTGTTATTTTCATACTCAGCCTCTTTATCCCAACAATTCTTTATCAAAATATTTTCTAGTTGACAAATATGTTTCATATAGTCGCGCATTTAATGCACGACTAATGGCTATTTTATCGATTGTTTCTATTGACCAAGCATGGGTTTAATTTTGTTTTCATAAACATCTTTATTTACATCGAAATTAACTGATTCTGACCATTCTCCAGTGATAACATATGGAATTCCATTAGGATTCCACTCTTTACCAGTTAAATTTGTCATATCGTATGGATCGGTAAATTTATCATACAGTTCATAGTTTATTACACCAAACACTCTATATTTATCACCCACGTTTTCTGCCTTAACATCTGTCAATTTTCCACGAATAGTTGCGCCTCCAATAGCCCACAATGGGTCAAAGAGTGGTATTTTTGATTCCTTAACGAAATCATAATTATTTTCAAAATCAACTCGTTCACCTCTTTGAATTTGTGAAATAAAACGAGATTGAATGCTGCCCTCTGCTCTCTCAAATGTACCTGGTTTTTGCATCAATGCGCGGACTTTATCATGCACACCGATTTCATAGAGTGTGAGTGCCTGGCCAAATTCTCCTGTATAATGAAAATACATGCCAAATCCACTCATGTTACTATCTCCAGACAATGAGCCTCCAACAATTGTCTTGGTGTATTTTATTGCTAAATTTATTTGATTTAATTTCCTAATAACATCTTAAATAATTAAGTATGTAAGGTTATTATTACAAAACTATAAACAGGAGTTGATGTAATTATTATTTTGATATAATTAACTCTAGGTACTATTTTATTTATTAACTTTCCTGATTATCACTCAAATTCAGCTTCCATAGGCGTATACTCAAAATAAGTTTGTGCGGAGGTAAATGAATTTACGTGAATACCTTGATAATCCAGCAGGTACTCAATGAGCCAACGTGGCTATCACGGATGAAAGCGGAGGACTTCAAGGCACTGATACCACTGATTTACGTCCATGTAAATCCCTATGGAATATTTGAGCTGAATATGAATACGAGATTGCCCATAGAAGTGCTCGCTTAAAAGTTGGCAGCTACCCGGTCACTACCCCAAGCAGCAATAGTAGCTGGACAAAACGCCTCTAATACCAGATTATTACTCGCTTTAAACTGATATGTAAAAAGAAATAGAGAGTACACAATGTACAACAATAAAAAAAGCCAGTAAGCTTTCTTACTGGCTGGCAAATCACCATTACTCAAGAAAATTGGGGGAGAAGCCAGATTTCGTCTGGCCTATTGAGCTACTTTCAATATGGATAATTATCGTCGCAATATAAGGAAATAAAAATTGATGAATAATACTCTGGAGTTCCTCTTTTATGCCCAGTTCACGTTTACAACAACAATTCATTCGATTATGGCAACACCATCAAGGAAAAGAGGCTGAAACAACGTTACAAGAGCTGGCAAATGTATTGCATTGCTCAAAACGCCATATCCGTTCACTGCTTAACAATATGCAGAAAGCTGGCTGGTTACAGTGGCAGGCTGAGTCTGGTCGAGGTAAACGTTCTCAACTGAATTTCTTACGTGATGGATGGGAACTTCAACAACAACGGGCTGAAGAGTTGCTCGAACAACATAACGTTGAGAAGTTGGTCCAACTGGTTGGTGATAAAGATACAGTCCGTCATATGGTGCTATCCCAGATTGAACGCCGTTTCCGTCAGGGAAAAAACCTACTGCGGATACTCTATTATCGCCCCTTTCCTAATCTTCTACCCGGCTCACCTTTACGCCGTTCTGAAATTCATCTGGTCAGGCAGATATTTAATAGCCTAACCCGCATAAATGAGGAAAATGGGGAACCAGAAGCTGACTTAGCTCATCATTGGCAACAATTATCCTCAAATCATTGGCGCTTTTATCTACGGCCGGCTATCCATTTTCACCACGGCAGAGAATTACAGATGGCGGATGTCATTGCTTCGCTACAAAGATTACGCAACCTGCCCCTTTTTTCTCATATTGAAAAAGTCACAACGCCCACACCATATGTGATTGATATTTTTCTTTCAGAGCCCGATCTCTGGCTGCCTTTATTAATCGGCAGCCCACATGCCATGATCTTGCCTCAAGAGTGGCCAAAGTTACCGAACTTCTCTCGTATGCCAGTGGGAACCGGCCCTTACCAGGTAATAAAAAACAGCGCTCAGAAACTACAAATTCGTGCTTTTGATAATTACTTTGGCTTTCGGGCGCTGATTGATCAGGTGAATATATGGTTTCTACCAGAATTAGCCGAGAAACTGGTTTGTACAACTCTGCATCTGGAAAGTGACAGCACAGGTAATAACTCGTTAGATAGCAGGATAGAGGAGGGCTGTTATTTCCTACTACACGACCACCGTTCAACTAAATGTAAGAGAGAAGACGTTCGCCAATGGCTATGCAGCCTGCTAACACCGATAAATCTGCTAGCGCACTGTGACACCTTTTATCAACGCCACTGGTCACCCGCTTATGGTTTATTACTACGCTGGCATCATAGTAAGCTCACACCAGAATTGAACAAACCAGAGGATATTACCCATCTGACTGTCACGCTTTGTCATCAACATCACGAATACCATACAATCAGCCAGATCCTTCAAGCCATACTGACCAAGTGCGGCGTCGAATTGAAAATCAACATCGTGGATTATGACACATGGTTCAACGGTAACACCGAAAGTGACCTCTGGCTTGCTACCGCCAACTTTTATAATCCTCTGGAGTTTTCGCTGTTCGCTACCCTGTACGAGATACCATTATTGAAAAAGTGTCTTGGTAATAACTTGAATAAAGAAGCATCACAATGGCGGCGACAAGAACTATCGCTTGAAGAGTGGTGCGAAAAAATAGTTGATGAGCATTGGCTGCATCCACTGTTCCACCACTGGCTTGAGTTACAGGGGCAGAGAAGTATGCGAGGAGTCAAAATGAACACCTTTGGTTGGTTTGATTTCAAATCCGCCTGGTTTAACCCACATGAAGGATAATTCACAGAAAAAGCCAGAGTTATGAACACACACAGGTGTGCAAACTCGCTTTTATTCACTTTTTCTGTGGATATCTATGTGAAAAAGGCAGGGGTAATTCAGGTATAGCTTTATATTATGAATTATCAGTCTATAGACAAAAAATGAAATAGTATTTATTTTTCATTGAAATAGCAGCTATTTACCTCGCTATTTCTAGCGTCAATCACGGCTACAATAGACAGCGTTAGTTGAAGAGAATAAAAAACAACCAAATATAATGTTATCCACAGGTTATGCTTTTTAGTTAAGCAAAAAACAGTGGTTTTTGTAGAAAAAAGTGTTAGTCAAACCTGTAAATCAAACCAGTGATCTCATTTTTGTCTACTTATCCCATAAAACTGTGGATAACATGGTGTAAGATCCTGTTCATTATTACCGGCAATAGGTGAACAAGAACAGCAGTCAATTTTACAGTATTTAAAACAGCAATAAAAAATGGTTGTATATCATGCTATTATCACCCTGTTAGCTATTGTGTGAACCTCAGATTTATTATTCACAGAAACCAAGGCTGTTTTTTGACCTAAAAAACGGATATCTCAAATGAACACACTTTTTTCCCCTCCACTACCACCAGACAACGAGCAACAATTGCTTGAATGTGCCCAACTTCTGGCTGGCCTATCAATGGGAGAACTCGCAGCAAAAGCAAATTTGCCTATCCCACCCAATCTGAAACGAGATAAAGGTTGGGTAGGCATGTTGCTGGAATATTATCTCGGTGCGAGTGCCGGCAGTAAGGCAGAGCAAGATTTCGAACATATCGGTATTGAGCTTAAAACTATCCCCGTAGACAGAAGAGGTTGTCCACTGGAAACAACATTTGTCTGCGTTGCGCCATTAACAGGGAACAGTGGTATTACCTGGGGAAGCTGCCATGTTAGACACAAATTATCGCGGGTGCTGTGGATACCTGTTGAAGGTGAACGGGAAATTCCTTTAGCCAAACGCCGGGTTGGCTCTCCTTTATTGTGGAGTCCCAATCAAGAAGAAGAAGAGTTACTGCGTCGCGACTGGGAAGAATTGATGGATTTCATCGTGCTTGGCAGAGTAGAGAGCATTACCGCCCGTCATGGCGAAGTATTACAGTTGCGCCCAAAAGCGGCTAACAGCAAAGCATTAACCGAAGCAATCGGAGTACACGGCCAACCTATTATGACTCTACCTCGCGGGTTCTATCTGAGGAAAAATTTCACTGCTCCTCTACTGGCCCGTCATTTTTTGATTTAACGTTGAGCTCTGACTGATTTTTACATCGACATACTTACCTTACATCTAATCACGCGTATAATTAGATTTTTACCTTAAGGTTTTAATAAGCAATGTTAGAATGGATTGTTGATCCCCACGCTTGGATGGCACTTGCCACCCTGACAATTCTAGAAATCGTTTTAGGGATTGATAACATTATCTTTTTGTCACTTATTGTGGCAAAACTCCCTAACCATCAACAAAATAAAGCACGCAAGATCGGACTAATGGGGGCAATGCTAATGCGCCTGGCGCTGTTAGCATCTATTGCCTGGGTTATTCGGCTAACCTACCCGATATTGACAGTTTTTGAACATGACATTTCTGCCCGTGATTTAATCCTATTCTTCGGTGGTCTGTTCCTTATATGGAAAGCCAGCAAAGAAATCCACGAAGCGATCGAAGGTGACAATGAAGGAGAGCTAAAACGTCCTGTTCACTCCTTCCTGGGGGCTATCACTCAGATTATGTTGCTGGATATTATTTTCAGCCTGGATTCAGTCATTACCGCAGTTGGTCTATCCGATCATCTATTCATTATGATGGCAGCCGTTATCATAGCCGTCGGGGTTATGATGCTCGCCGCTCGCCCTATCGGCGAATTCGTTGACCGTCACCCTTCCGTCAAAATGCTAGCACTGTCGTTCTTAATCCTTGTAGGCTTTACCCTTATTCTGGAAAGCATACAAGTGCATATACCTAAAGGTTACATCTATTTTGCTATGTTCTTCTCAATGGCAGTAGAAACGCTAAATCTGATGCGCGGGAAAAAGAAAAGAAATTAGAAGTAGCGCTACAATAACGCTAAAAAATACCATTCTTTGATTTAAAAAGTATGCCATAGATGCCCAGTTCAACACTGCGGCATCTCAATTCCATGCAGCAAAAAATTGCCGGTTATTCCGGCAATTTTTGTTATATTTAGCTAACCTAACCGAGTATGCCGGGGATTTACCACGCCATCATTAATGATCCCTTTGATAGGATGCTAATTGTTCAATCTCAAATGGAAGAACTGACACTGATTTCAGCCAATAGTATTTTCTCTCAATATGACATTCGGTTAATTGATGCTCGCATATAGAAAGTGACAAAGAGCATCCAGAAAAGCATATAAAGGTTACAAGCCAAATTTCAAGGGGATAGCTCCACAACGCAATACGAGCTTATTTCACTATCCCCTAAGACTATATTAAGACTACGTGCTATTTAGCACTTCTTAGATGCCTGTAAATAAAGCATCTCCAGTGCAATAGTCGCACCTGCCAGAGCCGTAATTTCAGACTGATCATAAGCTGGAGCCACTTCCACCACATCCATACCCACAATATTCAGCGGCTGCAAACCACGCAGTAATTTCAATGCACGATCGGTTGTCAAACCACCAATAACGGGGGTACCCGTACCTGGCGCAAAAGCAGGATCAAGACAATCGATATCGAAAGTCAGATAAACCGGCATATCACCAACCGTCTCTTTTATCTGAGTAAGCAAATCATCCACACCTCGGTCATTAACCTGATCAGCATCCAGCACTGTAAAACCATCGTCCCGTCCATGTTCAGTACGGATACCAATCTGTACTGAATGATGTGGGTCGATCAATCCCTCGTTTGGCGCATGATAGAACATGGTACCGTGATCAAATTGGCTACCGTTTGGATAGGTGTCAGCATGAGCATCAAAATGAACCAGAGCCATTTTGCCGAAATGTTTGGCATGAGCGCGCAACAAAGGCAAAGTAATAAAGTGGTCACCACCAAAAGAGAGCATACGCTTACCGGAAGCCAGCACTTTTTCAGCATGAGCTTGCAACTTATCACTCATATCCTGAGCATCACCAAAGTTGAAGACCAAATCACCACAATCCACAACGTTAAGACAATTGCGTAACTTAAAATCCCACGGCCAACGGCGGCTTTCCCATGCCAGGTTAGTAGAAACCTGACGAATAGCCGCAGGCCCGTGGCGACTACCTGCACGGCCTGATGTTGCCATATCAAATGGCACCCCGGTAATTACCCACTCTGCATCACTGGAATATGGCTGGAAATTCAGCGGAAAGCGCAGGAAACCGAAGGCATTAGAAACCAGAGAGTCATCTTGTTGGTTGCCCAAGGTACTTATTGTCATGAGATATATCCTCAAAAGTTTCCCGACAGAACAAGGCTATTTAATTCCAGAATACCCATGCTGTGACGAAATGGGGTATTTCTGAGATGACCCCATTTCTCTGCATCTCCGCAGTCTGGTTTATATAAATAACGCCATCTGTATACAGGAGGCTTAATTAACACCAGAAGATTATTCATCTTCCAGATATGTGTAGCCATAAAGACCACTTTCAAATTCCAGCAAGAATTGCTCTTGCAAACCCGTATCCAAATCCGTGCCTTTTACTTGATCACGGAAACGAGCCATCAGTACATTAGGGTCCAGTTTCACATATTGCAGCATATCAGCAACTGAATCCCCTTCTTCACTTTGGTTATAAGTCACTTCGCCATTATCAAATACATAAACATCAATAGCCGCGGTATCCCCAAATAGATTATGCATATTACCAAGAATTTCCTGATACG
Source organism: Photorhabdus antumapuensis (assembly GCF_020387775.1). Taxonomy (NCBI): domain Bacteria; kingdom Pseudomonadati; phylum Pseudomonadota; class Gammaproteobacteria; order Enterobacterales; family Morganellaceae; genus Photorhabdus; species Photorhabdus antumapuensis. The sequence continues at coordinate 8,625 of NZ_JAHZMK010000017.1, read as the reverse complement.
CTCCCACCATAAAGAAACCAATCATTGGCGGGTAATCAGGATCATAATCGGGCATAGGCATAGTCGTTGCTACACCATCACCATCCACATAATGATCAATGATGCCATCGGAGTCACAGGTGATATCTAACAACACAGCACGACGTTCCAACGGCTTATCCAACCCCTCAATCGGTAAAACCGGGAACAACTGGTCGATACCCCATGCATCAGGCAGAGACTGGAACAGAGAGAAATTCACATAGAATTTATCTGCCATACGCTCTTGCAGCTCATCAATAATTGGCCGGTGAGCACGGTTGCTTGGATCAAGATCCTGCTGAATACGACGACAGATATTCAGATACAGCTCTTCCGCCCAAGCCCGCTCAGTCAGATCCAGCATGCCATGCGCATATTGTGTGTGAACATCATGCAGATCAAGCTGGCTGTCATGCAACGATTCACGTAAAGAACGTCTATTCCCTTCAGAATGCATCTCCTGCCAGGTTTCCCACAGGCTAGCGATCGGGCGGGATGCATCCTCTGCCGGTGGCGTCGTCTGGGTAAATTCATTACGTTCAACCCCGATAACATTGGATACCAACACAGTATGGTGAGCCGTCAAGGCACGACCGGATTCTGTGATAACAGTCGGATGGGGTAAACCATGTTCATCACAAGCATCACCAATACCCCAGATGACATTGTTGGCATATTCATTCAACCCATAGTTCACAGAACAATCAGATTGAGAACGGGTCCCTTCATAATCGACACCCAGTCCACCACCAACATCAAAACATTGAATATTTACCCCGAGTTTATGTAACTCGACATAAAAACGCGCTGATTCACGAACACCTGTTGCGATATCACGAATATTCGCCAACTGTGAACCAAGATGAAAATGCAGTAATTGCAAGCTATCAAGCCGGCCTACTTCACGCAGGGTCTCAACCAATTGCAATACCTGAGTCGCAGCCAACCCAAACTTCGATTTTTCACCGCCACTGGCCTGCCATTTACCTGACCCCTGAGATGCCAAACGTGCACGGACTCCCAAGCGAGGGATCACATTCAATCGTTCAGCTTCTTCCAATACCTGGGCAATCTCAGACATTTTTTCGATCACCAAATAAACCTTGTGACCTAACTTCTCACCTATTAGTGCCAGACGAATATATTCACGATCTTTATATCCATTACACACGATGACGGTACGAGTCATACCCGCATGGGCTAGCACTGCCATTAATTCCGCTTTGGAGCCAGCCTCAAGCCCTAAAGGTTCACCGGAACTGGCCAGTGATTCAATAACGCGGCGTTGTTGGTTAACTTTAATGGGATAAACTAAAAAGTAATCGCCTTTATAACCATATGACTCTCTAGCACGTTTAAATGCGGCATTGATTGAACGCAAACGATGTTGCAGGATCTGAGGAAAACAAAATAGCGCCGGTAAGCGCAAATGTTTCTGCTCCTGTTGAACTCTTTTCACCAATTCCGCAAGATCAATTTTTGCCCCCGGCAAATCAGGATTTGGACACACACTAACATTGCCAAGATCATTGACGTAGTAGTAACTCCCTCCCCAATATGCAATATTGTAAGTCTGTTGCATTTTACGAGCGATATTATCATTCATGGCAGTCTCCTTAAGGGAGTTAGAGTTTTTCGCCTTCGCCTGTAATTAATAAATAACCCAAAACGCTATAATCTCGCGAGTTGAGAAATATCAGGGAACAGCATGCTCTCAGGTTGTAAAAAGCGTTTAGTTACTACTAAACAACGACAAAATTACCGAGTGACAATACGCCTGTCCGACATATCCGGCCTGTTTGCAGACAACAGATAACATCGAATTAAAGACATATTGAAAAGAAAGGAAAAAGACGCGGATACATCCGACGACAAGTGTGGCTGTTGGCCATTAGCAATCAGCAGATAATGGTTCATTACCCCATTCACCCCCACACATGACTCATATTTAAGGAGCCATTTTCTCGATTGAGAAACAGAAGCTGTTTAGCTTCTGCGAGTCTGTAGCACAAATAGTTTAACTACGGCCGCTGTTTATACTCGCAATCACATAAAATTGCAAAATGAAATTGAACAAAACTGACATACAAACCAAGAAATTATTCATTCCCCCGATGAAAATTACTCGCTGAACTAAAAAAATCTAGCACATGGATAAGAATTACCCTAAAATAGCCATCTAGATGTTAATCCGTCCATTTCCCAACTGAAATTATATTTTAAGGTGACGTTATATAATGACCACATACCTTTTCACTTCTGAATCTGTTTCCGAAGGGCATCCTGATAAAATCGCAGACCAAATTTCTGATGCTGTTCTTGACGCTATTTTGGAACAAGATCCAAAAGCCCGCGTTGCATGCGAAACCTATGTTAAAACCGGAATGGTTATGGTTGGTGGTGAAATTACTACCAGCGCTTGGGTTGATATTGAAGAAATTACGCGGCAAACAGTTCGAGAGATTGGTTATGTTAATTCTGAGATGGGTTTTGATGCAAACTCATGTGCAGTATTAAGTGCGATTGGTAAACAGTCACCGGATATTAATCAAGGTGTTGACCGCGAAGATCCACTACAACAAGGTGCTGGTGACCAAGGGCTAATGTTCGGTTATGCAACCAACGAAACTGACGTACTGATGCCTGCGCCTATCACCTATGCGCACCGTCTGGTTCAGCGTCAAGCTGAAGTTCGCAAAAATGGTGTACTGCCGTGGTTACGTCCTGATGCTAAAAGCCAAGTCACTTTCCAATACAATAACAACAAAATTGTCGGCGTTGACGCAGTTGTACTTTCCACGCAGCATGCTGAAAATATTAGTCAGAAAGATCTGCAAGAAGCGGTTATGGAAGAGATCATCAAACCGGTTCTGCCTGCTGAATGGTTAAATCCAACAACCAAATATTTCATTAACCCAACCGGTCGTTTTGTCATTGGTGGCCCAATGGGGGACTGTGGTCTGACTGGTCGTAAAATTATCGTAGATACTTACGGTGGCATGGCACGTCATGGTGGCGGAGCATTCTCCGGTAAAGATCCCTCTAAAGTCGACCGTTCAGCGGCTTATGCTGCACGTTATGTGGCAAAAAATATTGTTGCTGCTGGTCTGGCTGATCGTTGTGAAATCCAAGTTTCTTATGCTATCGGTGTTGCAGAACCCACTTCCATCATGGTGGAAACATTCGGTACTGAAAAAGTGTCAACAGCAACCCTAACTCTGCTGGTACGTGAATTCTTTGACCTACGTCCTCACGGTTTGATTCAGATGCTGGATCTATTGCACCCAATCTATCGTGATACTGCCGCTTATGGTCATTTTGGTCGACCACAGTTCCCGTGGGAAGCCACTGATAAAGCAGAAGCGCTGCGTGATACTGCGGGTCTAAAGCTATCAGCGATGAATATGTAAAAATATAAAAGCTGGGTTTGGACAACTGAACCCAGCTTTTTTAGCATTAGCTGACGATTGAAGAATCCCTAAAAATATTATTATCAGCTTGTTTCAGAATTTATAATAAAATTCACTCATCCTTACCTATTTATTTTCAACACATGAAATCAGTTATCGTTCCAATTTCCCTACAACACGCCGTTATGAATACTTTGCAGCAGAAATTACAACAGGCAAACTTATATCTCAACCGTGACTTTCCTGAACCGACAATAAACTACCGCCAGCGGGGAACTACCGCAGGCAGTGCCTATATAAAAAATTGGGAAATCCGCCTTAATCCAGTGTTATTGATTGAAAACCAACAAACTTTTATTGATGAAGTTGTACCTCACGAATTAGCTCATCTATTAGTTTATCGCTACTTTGGGAAAGTGCCTCCACATGGAAAACAGTGGCGTTGGATGATGGAAAAAGTATTGAACGTTACAGCTAACCGTACACACAAATTTAAAATCGATTCAGTACGTAGTGAAACTTTTACTTATTACTGTAGCTGCCAGCAACATGAACTAAGCCTACGACGTCATAATAAAACTCTGCGAGGAAAAAGTCATTATATCTGTCAAAAATGCGGAGAAAAGCTTATTGCTAAATCAATTGATTCTTTCAATCCTAATTTATAAAAATTGGCGGATTCCACTATCTAAATATGAATTATAATAACGATAGTATATGAACAAACATCCTATTTTATCAACAAACTCTTCCAAATTTCCTATTTTTAAACAAAGCAAGGGATCTTCTTAAGTAAAATAAAATCAGTTTCCCTTGCTCTCCTGTATCATTATTATATCGAGTAAATATCTATCTAATAAGGAATCAATTAACCACCTTTTACACCTTACAATATATTAACATTTATTTAATGATGAAATTATTTCCTGGAGTATATACAACCTTTGAATTATCCCCTTCCCCTGCCTTGATAATCTCGGTATAATATCGAGATGCTTGTTCGGTTGTAAAGAAAGAATTAGGCGCCCAAATCATTACACCATTATAGCCACTATTAATAACTGAACTACAAATTCCCTTTACTTTAGATAAAGGAGTGAATTCTGGAGAGATGCCCAGAAACAAATTTTCTTTTTTCATGCCATAACCAATGTATTTATCCAATTTACTGACACTACCAACATAAGTCATCTCATACCCTTCATCCAGGAAATCTGCTACATTTAATGGATCCTGGAAGTAGATTAAATCTTTCCAGAGGGCCTTTGTCAGTATTTTTTGTTTAAACTTAGGGTGATTTTTTATCGCACCGGTTATCCAATAAAAAGATTGGCCGTTGCCAGAACATGCTGAATATTCATCGTCGATGTTGATACCATCAAGGCCATACTTAAAAATATCTTCAACCATATTATTAGCAAGAGCTTTTGCCGTTGATTCGCTCATGTTACATGACCATCCTGAGTTTTGATGATTTCCCAAGTATGATAATTGAATTTTCATCCCTTTCTTTTGCAGACTTTGTACAAGATCAATATTCTCATTAAGTATTGTACTTATTGAACTATTGTAAAACAATTCAGGATTATCCGGGGAATGACCATTAATATTTGCTGCAAACAAAACAACGCTAGTAAAGAAAGGCTTCCCGGATGACTCAACGATAAAATTGCCAATATCAATTAAATCCTGAATGGATGGGTTATTAAGAAATGCAATATACGACTGATTTTCATTTAACATACAGAGACTCCTCCTATTAAAATTCAATATTATTTATTCCTAACCTTAAAAATCGCGAATATTTACCCATTTTTATCAAGGATAGTAAATATCAAAAAGGATTAAATGATCCGTAAGTCGGATAAGCTTGACTTATTATCAGACTACATTTATCCGACTCAACATGAAATAATTGAGTGATGAATGTGAGTAATGTGACAATAAAGTATATCCTAATGTCACAACTTAAATATCATATCGATTATTGTCATTAGTAAGCCTTCGGTGAACTCATATTTTAATTAATTTCCGACTATGTAACATTAGGTTACATTCAAAATATAGAGCTAAAACCTTGATAAGAAAGTGATTTAAATTTTCCGATTTTTGGGAGCAATTCACAAGGCCGGAGTAGTTTTGACTGTCATATTTTTTGAATAAATATTAGTTACAAAAAATCCACCTACTCTTATTGAATATTATTTGCAAAATAATTTAATTTTGATCATTACTTTATAAATGTTCTTTTAATTCGAATAGATACAATAAAGCAAGGCACCCATATACATGCATAAAACACAGTTCTAAAAAGCAAGAAAAGATAATTATAATCCTGTTTTATTTCATATACATAATGAGCCAATGCTAAATCGGCGATTACAAATAATGAAGTAAAAACTAAAAGGATAATATAAAATAAAGGTGTTTTTTCTTTTTTCGAAAGAAAAGAACAGATGTATAAAGTGCAACTCCAAAAATAATGGTAAAACAAATAAACTCAAATCCTATAAGGATACGTAATTCACCTAGAAAATTATAACCAGAGATCAAGATTGTCATTGTTTTATATGAACCAAATAAACAACTGAATATTGCAAAGATAATATTTATTGCCGAAAAATAGAGAAACCCACAAATTCCACTCAGTTCTTTCTCTTCGCATGCTGCACAAAAATCTGATTCATTTAATGCTGGGTTTTCACATTTAATACACTTCATAAAATTCCTCCAAATAGTAATCTCAATCCAAAGATTGATTATTAATTTACGTAAACCATACAGGTGATAGTATATAAAACAATAACTTATTAGCCCAATAAATACCCCTACCTTTAATGGCTTTATTTATCTATTCAAGTGAAAAAATAAATATTCCATCTATAAAAAACCGACACAACCATCTGATAATAAAGAAATAGTTAGATTCATAAAAATATAACTAATATCCATATGATGTTTTTAATAAAAAAACTTTACTCGATCATTCTTTAAACCTCACATTATACTGCTATTTCCCAACTGTACCTTTTTTCATTCGCCTCGGCCGCCGCCAGTACACTTGCTAGTGCATTATTCTCAACAACAACAATGTAAAAACCCTTGTAAATAGCCAAGGTTCGTCCGGTCATCGATCAGATGGTGGTTCTTAATTCTCATGATTTCCTTTCAAACGAGATAAGACCCAGATTCCTATTCCAGTGGGTATACCTGTCACTACCCCTTTTTTTACTGAAAAAACAACATCATCATGCCAACTAAAGACGAATGTTTCATTTTTCAAATAAACTAAAATCGCAGCACACAAGCATCCTGACAAGACCACCATAATCATAATAATTGTGCAGGATAATAGAAGAATCAGTAATGACTTTAAATGAGTTATCACTTCGCTCCTCCTGATTTATCCAGCTTATCCTCAACTTTACTACTTGTAACTTCACTGGCTATAGCACCACCTGTAGCTCCTATAATACTTACCGTCTTATCCGATACTATAGGGAAATATTTATTTCCAACGTCGATTACTTTCCCTCCAACAGTACCTACAACATTACCAACCGCTGCACCTGCTACTGGTGCAACGGGGTCTTTACCCTGCAATTTCGCTCCGACATAAGCACCAGTTATACTCGCCACTTCTGTAAACCAGAACACTTTGCCCTGCGTTACCGCCCCCGTTCCAGTAGCTATCAGTGCATCAGTAATGTTCACTGGACCATTTGTCAGTTGATTACTGATATTAGCTGTTCCACTGATTATACCTCCAGCAAAAATACTTCCTACAGTTGCTCCTGATGGCAGCAACAATGGTGCCGCTACCGTGGACATTCCTGCACCCCAAGCGACCAACAATCCTCTTACCGGGTCTTGCCCTTCCGGGTGATCGCCTTTGGCATGTTTTGACAATGCTGCCGAAATCTCTTGAGAGGATTGACCTTTATTTGACATAGCGGTAGCCAGACTTGATGCTGATCGACCGTAATCTGCCATGCCTTTGGGTAAACTTAGGGCATTATTATCCGCAACAACTCATTATCACTTATTGAACAATGGGTTATTGCTTATAATTGTGTAAATTTCATCTGTTATTGGGTCTATATCTTTCCCATATTGGCCTCTATCCCCCATCATTCTAAAGTCACTCATAATATATTTGTATAAATTCTTCATACCGTTACTTGCTCTACTCTCAAGAATGTTAATGGATTTTATTAAGTATGCATAAGATGACTCTCCATTTCCTGATTCTTTTAAATATGTAACAATTTGTTCCAACAAGAATATTAATCTTGCGACCTCTACCATATCTTTATTTGTTGACATTTTATTTTACAACATCTCGTGATAAACATAGGCCCGTGTAAGGATCAAAAAATATTCTTCTTCCATAAAAATCAACAACAAAATATCTTCCATCAACAATATTCACCCCTTCATATGGGTGACTTATCTGACCTTCCTTTTGTAAATCTGAGGGTTCTATTTGCCAAAGAAACTCTCCGTTCTTTGTATAAGAGAATAGATTATTTAGCCCATCATCCCCTATAGGCACATCAGTTAAAACGAGAACTGAACCATTATCAATTTCTATCACCTTAATTATTTTTTGATTAAGGATAATTAAGTGTCCGTTTATATCAATCTTGTTATCGTTAACTAAGATGACCATTTTAATCTCCTATTTTTTCTGAATAAGCCGTTCATTAGTGAATATACCGGTCCTTTGCCCCATAAGATCAAATTGGGTTCCTCCCCCTTTATAGCCGAACAGACTATTTGCCGAACCTGTTCTCATTTCAGTACCTGCTTTAATTTCAACATCTGCAATGTATTTGGGCTCATATGGCAAAGCGAATTTTTCTTGAATTTGTTTACTATTTAGTCCTTTTATATCTTCAGTTCTCATCATCCATCCACCTCTCATTTGTGAATGAGTGCCATCATAGACTCTAACAAATTTTGTGTCCGCAGCTAATTCAAATTCTTTTACTATCGTCCCTGGAGTATAGGGAGGTTGTTCATATCCTTGATTTTTCCACCAATGATTTACTTCTGCTGCTGTTACTTCTTTAACGTCCTTTTTAGCTAGTTGCCCAAAAGCTCCTTTGTCTTGATACATAGGGAAAGTTGTCGTCTTATTTCCAGCAATATTTTTATCAGCCAGAGAACTTTGTTGTGGTCAATAAAAATT